>MWDT01000505.1 GCA_002070825.1 Verrucomicrobia bacterium ADurb.Bin122 | reverse complement strand
CGGAGGTTTTTGCCCGGGCGGGTGATCTTGTGGAGGAACCAGCAGATCCAGAACCAGTGTGCGGGCAGCCGCCCGGCAACGAGTGCGCGCGCCGCTTTCTGCGCATAGTAGCTGTGACGGAAGAGCAGCTGGCGATGGGCAAAGCTGCCAGGACGGACGCTTCGCTGGATGGCCGGGTGATCGACGTAGCGGTCCATGAGAAGGAGCAGCTCGCGTTCGCCGACACGGTTCTGTTTGTTGACGGCGCTTTGCTGGGCTGGGTGGCGGCGGAAGCAGCAGAGCGGCTTCGATGTGTACACCAATTGTCCGCCGAGGAGCAGGTGGCACCACATTTCCAAATCCACAATTTGACGCAGGCTCGTATCGAATCCGCGTGCGGCGCTCGCCCGGCGAAACATGACGGAGGTGGGCTCGCCGATCAGATTTTTCCTGCTGGAGAGGCAGCGTGCGACACTCTCCGGGCCGTCGTGGATGCCTGCAGGATGGTCATCCCAAAGCCCGGTGATCTGGGAGTTGTCGTCGATGAGCAGGCGTGCGGACCCGGCGAGCGCGGCGCCAGGGTGCTCGTCGAGCATGGCGGCGTAGCGCGACAACGCATCGGTGGTGGCGAGGAGGTCGTCGCCGAAGCAGAATTTAACATATTCGCCGCGTGCGTGGGCGAGGCACCAGTTCCAGTTGGCGACCATGCCCTGGTTGGTGGCGTGCAGATGGTAGCGGATTTTTGGACTCCGCTCGGCGTAATGGCGGATGATCTCGGCGGAGTGGTCCGGCGAGGCGTCGTCGCAGATGAGGATTTCGAAGGACTCATGGTCCTGTGCGAGGATGGACTCGATGGTCTGAGGAAGGAATCGTGCGTAATTATAGGAAGGAACCAGGACGCTGATTTTCGGAGGGCGAGGGTCGGGCGTGCGGTCGCGTGCAGAGGAGAGTACCATGCCCGGCACGACACGACTGGGACGTCGGGGTTCCCGTGGGGAGCCCGACTCGGCGTTGAGTGGGGTGGGGCCTCCCTTCCTGGAGGCGAAAAGGCCTGGAGGGCGAGGCGTGCTCAGTCCTTGGCCGAGCGCACGTCGAGGGCGTCGCGCAGACCGTCGCCGAGGAAGTTGAGCGAGAAGAGGGTGAGCGAAAAAATGCCGCCGGGGAAGACGAGCAGCCACCAGTACTCCTCCATCTTTTCTGCGCCGTCCTTGATGAGGGTGCCCCAGGAGCTCATGGGGGCATCGACGCCGAGGCCGAGGAAGCTGAGGAAGGATTCGAGAAGCATCACGGCGGGGATGGTGAGCGTGGTGTACACGACGACCGGGCCGAGTGCGTTGGGGATCATGTGCCGGAAAATGATGCGGGCTTTTCCGTAGCCGAGCGCGCGGGCCGCCTCGATGTACTCCATCTTTTTGATGGAGAGAATCTGGCCGCGCACGATGCGGGCCATGGTCAACCACTCGACGGCGCCGATCGCGGCGAAGAGCAGGAGGATTTTGCCCACGCCTTGCATCTGGTCGAAGGCGTGCCAGCCGAAAAACGAGAGGTCGCCGAGCCATACGTCGACGGCGTGCATGGGCTCCTTGAGGAAGACCATCATCAGGATGACGAAGATCGTGAAGGGGAGCGCATAGAGGATATCGACGATGCGCATCATGACGGTGTCGAGTTTGCCGCCTGCGTAGCCGGCAATCGCGCCGTAGGAGACGCCGATCGCGAGTGCGACGAGGGAGGCGACGAGTCCGACCATGATGGAGATGCGTCCGCCGTAGAGGATGCGCGCGAGTAAGTCGCGGCCGTGGATGTCGGTGCCGAGCCAGTGCTCGGCGCAGGGGCCGACGGGGCCGAGGTCGAGATCCATCTCACGGTAGGATTGCGTGAAGAGCGGGCCGAAGGCGCACAGGAGCGTGAGGAGGATGAGGACCACGCCG
>MWDT01000504.1 GCA_002070825.1 Verrucomicrobia bacterium ADurb.Bin122 | reverse complement strand
GCTGCGCCAGGACGACGACGTAAAGGCGATCGTGCTGCGCGTGAACAGTCCGGGCGGCAGCGCGGCGGCCTCCGAGGAAATCCAGCGTGAGCTCCGACTCGCGCAGGAGGTCAAACCGGTGATCGTCTCGATGGGCGCCTACGCGGCGTCGGGCGGCTATTGGATCTCCGCGTACGGCGAGCGCATTTTTGCCGAGCCGACCACGATCACCGGCTCGATCGGCGTGTTTGGCATCTTTTTCGATGTGGAGAAGCTCACAGCGAACCTCGGGTTGACCTTTGACAGCGTGAAGACCGGCAAGATGGCCGACGCGCTTACGATCACCCGGCCCAAGACCGATCAGGAGCTCGCGGTGATGCAGCGGATGGTCGATTGGACCTATGCGCAGTTCATCGACAAGGTCGCCGAGGCACGCAAACTCGACCGCGCCAAGGTCGAGGAAATCGCGCAGGGACGCGTGTGGTCCGGCAAATCGGCGTTGGACCTGGGACTCGTGGACGAGCTCGGCGGGCTCGACGCTGCGTTGCGGCATGCCGCCGATCGCGTCGGCCTGGGGAGCAAGCCGCGCCTGGAAGAGTTTCCCCGCAAGAAGGATTTCGCAGAGGTGCTCAGCGAGATGCTCAACCAGCTGCCGACGTCGCGGCTGCCGGTGCGCCATGGGCTGGCCAGTCGCCTGTCGGACCGGGTGGCGCAGGAGTTGAAGACGGTGGAGTCGCTCAACGATCCGCGTGGTGTGTATGCCCGCCTGCCGCTGGGGCTTACGGTCGAGTGAGCTCCGGTGCGCGCCAAGAGCCTATGGCTTTGCTTTGACGGCGGGCGTGCGCAGCGAGTGCCAGAGATAAAGGGCCACGCCCACGCAGATGCCGCAGTCGGCGATGTTAAACGTGGGGTAGATGTAGCTGCCGAAGTGTAGATCGATGAAGTCGATCACATGCTGGCAGCGGATGCGGTCGATCAGGTTGCCGGCGATGCCGCCGCACAGCAGGCCGAAGCTGATCTGCACGCTGCGCAGGTGTAGCGCGAGGGCGCGGCGCCACACGAAAATCGCCAGCAGCGTGATGCCGGCGAAGATCGCCAGCGCCAGACTGCGGCCTGAGAACATGCTCCATGCGGCGCCGGTGTTGCCGACGTGCACGAGGTAGAAAAAGTCGTCGATGACCGGAATCGCGCCGGGCATCCCGTAGGTCCCAAAGGGGAGCCGGGCCTGTACCCAGAGCTTGGTCGCCTGATCGAGGACGAGGACGATGGCCGAAAGGCCGAGCAACCACCGATAGGCCAGCATGCGCCGGAGGCGCGTGGCTGGCTTTTCGACGGTGAGGATCGATTTTGCGGTGTGCGGCGTCACTCAGGCGGAGCGCTTACTCGTCGCCGCCGCTGTCGTCGTCGGCGATTTTGCCGCCTTCTTCGCCTTCGCCAAAGAGGCCGGCCTGCTGGCGGGCCCGGTAGCGGTTGCGCTCGATTTCCTTCTGGGCTTCGGCCGAGAAGCGGGTGAAGGGCACGGCGAGGAGGCGTTCCTTGGCGATCGGTTTGCCGGTGTGTTCGCAGATGCCGTAGGTGCCGGCTTTGATGCGTTGGATGGCGGCTTCGATCTCGGAGAGGGCTTCCTGTTCGGAAGAGACCAGGCTGAGGGCGAAGTCGCGGTCGAAGGTGTCGGTGCCGGCGTCGGCCATGTGTTGGCCGTAGCTGGAGAGGTCGCCTGCGTCGTCCTTGGACGAGCGCTTGAGGGTCTCTTCGGTGTGCTGGTCGAGCTGGCCGGTGAGATGCCCGCGCAGTTCGAGCAGGAGTTTATAGTAGCGGCGGAATTTTTCCGGGATGGATTCGGATTCGTCGATCGTGGTGGTCGCGGCGCGTTTCTTGGGGTTGAACCCGAGGATGTCGGCGAGGGAGGCCGCTTTGACCTGGTTGGGCACCGCGGGCTTT
>MWDT01000503.1 GCA_002070825.1 Verrucomicrobia bacterium ADurb.Bin122 | reverse complement strand
ACGCTCTGCACGTCGTCGAGCTCGTCGAGTGAGTCCTGAAGTTTCGTGATCGCCTGGGCGACGGCGGCATCGGTAACCGGCACCGTGTTGTTGGGGATGTAGGCCACCTCCGCGCTGTCGGCTTTGATCCCGGCGTGCTCAAAAGCGGCCAGCACCTTGTCGAACGCGTGCACGCCGCAGCGGACGTCAAAGCCATCCTCGGTCACAATCACATCGTCGGCGCCCGCCTCCAGTGCGACCTCCATCAAACGGTCCTCGGTCGCCGCGCTCTTGGCGACGAGCAGCTGGCCGGCGTGGGTAAATTGAAACGCCACCGAGCCCGAGCCACCGAGATTGCCGCCATACTTGGTGAACAGCATGCGGATGTCGGCCGCCGCGCGGTTCTTGTTGTCGGTCGTCGCCTGCACCACGAAGGCCACGCCACCCGGGCCGTAGCCTTCGTACGTCACGTCCTCGTAGCTCACGCCCGGCAGTTCGCCGGTGCCCTTTTTCACGGCGCGATCAATGTTGTCGGCCGGCATGTTGGCCTCGCGCGCCTTGAGCAGGAGCGCACGCAGGCGCATGTTGCCCTCGGGGTCGCCGCCACCCGCCTTGGCCGCCTGCGTGATGTCGCGCGAGAGCCGGCTGAACACCTTGCCCTTGCGTGCATCGGTGACGGCTTTGAGACGTTTGACTTTGGACCACTTGTTATGACCGGCCATGGGGCAAACTTGGGGTGAAGGCGCTGCCCAGAAAAGCGAAAAGAGCGCAGGGGAAAGGGGTCCCGCTGCGCTCTTGTTTCATCGAAAAATGACGTGGCCGCTTACTTTTTCGGCGTCACGTTTTTCATCCCGCGACGTCCACCGCCGGTGGCCACGGCCGCGACGGGCTCGGGGTCCTTCATGCGGTTGATGATGATCTGCTGCACGATCGTGAACAGGCCGTTGATCGTCGAGTACAGCGAGAGAGCGCACGAGAAGTTGTAGCAGATCAGCGCGAAGAAATACGGCATGAATTTGAACATCTTCGCCTGTGCGTTATCGACCGTCGGTTGCGGGGTCAGGCGCATCTGGATGATCATCGTCGCGCCCATCAGGATGGGCATGATGTTGATCGGCAGCCCCCACAGGCGGGCCACGGTATCCGGCGCGGAAAGATCCTTGGCCCACAGGAAGGCTTGGAAGCGAAGCTCGGCCGTGCTCTGGAGCATCGAGAAAAAGCCGATGAAGAAAGGAATCGTGATCAGGATCGGGAGGCAGCCGCCGACCGGGTTGACGCGGTGCTTTTTGAAAAGCTCCATCGTCGCCTGCTGCATCTTCTGCGGGTTGTCCTTAAACTTCTCCTTCAGCGCCGCCATCTCGGGCTGGATCTTCTGCATGCGCTTCGCGGATTTTGAGGCGGAGAGCGTCAGCGGCAGGAAGACGAACTTCAGGATGAGCGTCGTGATCACGATGGCCCAGCCCCAGCTCGCCACCAGATGCTGGTGCACCCACGTCATGAGGGTGAGCAGGATTTTGCTGAAGAAGCTGAAGAAGCCGAACTGCATCACGGCGTCCTGGTCGTTCTTGAAAATTTCCGCATTCGAGAGGCGGTGGTACTCCTTGGGGCCGGCGTAGAGGCTGCCAGCCAGCTTGGTCTCACCCTTCGGCGCAAGTGCGGGCAGGTCAAACCGCGCCGTGCTCGTCATGCCCACCGCGGGGCGTACCGAGTTGGGGAACGGAGGGAGCTCCACACGACGGGTCACGAGGCCGACGCCGGGCTGGTCTGGCGTCAAAATCGAGACGAAAAACTGGTTTTCAGCCGAGGCCCACGTGATCGGGGCGATGGTCTCGATGTACGGAATCGGCGTGCGCGACCCAAAACCGATATAGCTGAGGATGCCGCCGCCCTCGAGTTTCGAACGCTTGACGATCTCGGTGTCGGCTCCGTCGTGGTAGCCCGTGGCGAGGTA
>MWDT01000502.1 GCA_002070825.1 Verrucomicrobia bacterium ADurb.Bin122 | reverse complement strand
CGAAAGCCTCGTTGTACATCACGCCAGACTGGGGCGCATACGCGGCCCCCTTCTCCTCGCGGATTTTCACGCGCAGCCGGTCTTCAAGGATGCGCGTGAGGAGCGCCAGAGGCCGGCGCTGCGACTCGTCGTTCAGCCCGGGTGCAGGCCAGTAGAACTCAATCCGGGCCGGGCGGTCCTTCGCAAAATTTTCCATTTTGATCTCATGTGAGTACGGCGGTTTGAGGTAGCGGAGCTGGCGCAGCGCAGGCTGCAACGACTTGGGTTCGCGCGGAGGCAGGCTGCCGAGCGTGCGCGCCACCTCATCGAGGGCCTTTTCCGGGTCGAGGTCGCCCACGAGGGAAATCTCGAGTGCCCCGGATTGTAGCGCAGGCAGGAGCCATGCCTTCAACTCCGCCGTCGTTCGCTCAAAGATGTCGGCCGGCCAGGGCATCCCGATGCGTTTATCGCCACTGGCGAGCATGGGGAGCACCATCAGCTGGAGCGGCCCGTCGTTGGAATCCATCAGCGGAGCCACAAAGCCCCGGATCGTGGAGTCCATCTGAAGGTGACCCTCCTCCCGGAAACCGGGATCGGAAATGGCCGCCGCGAGCAACCGCAGCAAAAAGGGCAACTGCTCGGCCTGCGCGCCGGCATTGAGCACAAAGGCATCGTCGGCAGAGCTCGCACTGCATGAGACGCCGACAAGCTCGGGCATCTTGGCAAAGTCACCGTACGGATGCCGGCCCAGCCCGCCCGTGACCCACTCGCCCACCCATAGGTGCAGCCCTGGGAGATCTTTGGGCTCGCCCACCAAACCGGTGCCCAAGCGCACTTTCACACGCACATGCCCCCGCTCGAAAGGCGTCCGCTTCAGGTTTACCCGCACGCCATTGGCAAGTCGTGCCTGCCAGATATCGAGGTCGGCGACGTGCACACGACTCTCCACCCGGCCCGGCTCAGCCGCCTCCGGATAGGCCCAGGGGGTCGAGACAAACGCGGCCTGCGGTGCGACCGGCTGGGCCCGGCTTTCCTCGACCACCGCGACAATGCGTGCCGGCTCGGGCAGCTCCGACGCCATCCCGGCAATCCACCAGCGCGCCGGCGACGCCATATGGCATTCGATCAAAGCCTGGCGGCAGGTTTCGGAGGTCAACCGGTCGATGCACTCCAGCATCCCAGGCAGCATCTCATCGGGCGCCACCAGCGCCGAATCCTCCACCAAACCGGTGGCCAGCTGCATGGCCACCACCGCCGCCGGCAATGTCTCGGCCCCGGCCGCCGCCGCCTTCATGTCGCGCCGCATCGCCTCTTTTTGAAACACCAGTTCCTCGTCGGAAAATCCATGTTCGAGCGCGCGCCGCAGCTCCTGCTCCAGCAAAGCGACCACCTGCGGCCATTTGTCCGTGGAACACGTCGCGGACAGATCGGCGACCCGGAAATCGCGGTGCCACGCATTGTCGTCGATCGAGACCGACGCGATCAGCCGTGCCTGACCGCCCTCCGTGTATTTCTGCAATCGCCGCGTCAGCATGAGCCGGCCGGCCGTCGCAGCGATCTGCCGCTCGACCATGCGCCAGTTTTTCGGCCCATCGAGTGGCGCACGGACAAACGCGGCCACCACCTCCAATCCGGCCCGCGACTCCTCACGACAGACCGCCTCAGGCTTCTGGAGGGCCGGCACCGGCCCCGAAGCCGGTTCGGGGCGCGGCTCGCCACGGGCGACCATCGACGCGAAGTGTTCACGCACCAGCGCCTCGACATTCGAGACCGAGACATCGCCTGCGATTGCCAGACAGAGGCGCTCAGGCCGGTACCAAGCCTCGTAAAAGGCGCGCAACGCCTCGGGCCGGGCCCGCTCGATCGGCTCGGCGGCACCCATCGGCCAGCGCTCCGCCGTGCGCGTGCCGGCGAAAAGAAACTCCGTGCGCTGCCTGTCGAGAATCTGCTCGGGCGT
>MWDT01000501.1 GCA_002070825.1 Verrucomicrobia bacterium ADurb.Bin122 | reverse complement strand
GCGCCCGGTGGTCTTTTCGCGGCAGAGCGACGTCTTTGGCTGGCACCGCCAGCGCGACGGACGCTGGTTCCTCGGTCTCTACGTCGAGGCCGGGCGCATCGCCGACCGCCCCGGCCGCCAGTTGAAAACCGCGCTGCGCCGCGTGGCCACCACCTTTGCGCCGCAGTTTCGCGTGACCCCGTCGCAAAACCTCCTGTTGACCGATGTCGCCGAGGGCGACCGCGCAGGCGTCACCGCCTTGCTCGCCGAGCATGGCATCCCCGTGGAAAACCAGGCCGCGGCCGTGCGCCGCACCTCGATGGCCTGCGTGTCGCTGCCCACGTGCCCGCTCGCGCTGGCCGAGAGCGAGCGCGCCCTGCCCGGCATCCTCGACCGCTTTGAGGCCACGCTGTCCGAGCTCGGGCTGGGGGAGGAGCCGCTCCACTTCCGCATGACCGGCTGCCCCAACGGCTGCGCCCGGCCCTATCTCGCCGAGATCGCCCTGGTCGGCCGCGCCCCCGGCAAGTACGCGCTGTATCTCGGCGGCAACGTCGCCAGCACGCGCCTCAACCGCGAGTACCGCAACGCCGTGAAACTCGACGAGTTTTTCGCCGAGCTGCGCACGCTGCTCGTCCGCTGGCAGGCCGAGCGCCGGACCATCGAGAGCTTCGGCGACTGGGCTCACCGCACGCTCTGGCCCGAGCCGGCCGCCACCGTCACCGCCTGATTTCAACCACTCTATCTACATGTCTTTTCTCGAAAACATCGCCGCTTGGAACGACGTGCTTCGCACGCGCAGCCCTCGGGACATCGTCGTTTGGGCACTCGCGCAGGCCGGTGGCCGCGCTGTCGTTTCGACCAACTTCCGCCCTTACGAGGCCGCCATCCTTCACCTGGTCACCCAGGCGCAGCCGTCGATCCCCGTGCTCTGGGTGGATCATGGTTTCAACCGCCCGGCCACCTACCAGCACGCCGAGGCGCTGCGTGCCCGCCTACGGCTCGATCTGCGCGCCTACCTGCCGAGCCTGAGTCGCGCGCACTACGAAGCCGTGTACGGCCCGCCGCCCTCGCCGGACGACGAGCCCGGCCTGCGCCGCTTCAGCGCGCTGATGAAACTCGAGCCCTTCCAACGCGGCATGCGCGAGCTCGCGCCCACCGTGTGGTTCACCGCGTTGCGTCGCGTGCAAAACCCGCACCGCGCCGCCCTGGACGTCGTCGGCTACGACGAGCAGTTCGGTACGCTCAAGATCAGCCCGTTCTTCGAGGCGACCGACGCCGACCTCGACGCCTATCTCTCCGCGCACGATCTGCCCAACGAGTGGGACTACCACGATCCCGCCAAGGCCGACGAAAAACGCGAATGCGGCCTGCATGCCGCTTGGGGCCGCCGCAGCTCCGCTGCCTGAGCCCGTTTTCCCAACCGATTTCCCCGCTGCCGCCGCACTGGCGACTCACTATGTCAAACTACCATCTCGACCACCTCCAACATCTCGAAACCGAAGCCATCCACATCCTGCGCGAAGTCGCCGGCGAGTTTGAGCGCCCTGCGCTGCTCTTCTCCGGCGGCAAGGACTCCATCTGCCTCCTGCGCCTCGCCGAAAAGGCCTTCCGGCCCTCCGAACTTCCGCTCCCGTTGCTCAACGTCGACACGGGCCACCACTTCCCCGAGCTCAACGAATTTCGCGACCGGCGCGCCGCCGAGCTCGGGGCGAAACTGATCGTGCGCACCGTCGAGGACGCCATCGCGCGCGGCATCGCCACGCCTGCGCCCGGCGAGATCAGTCGCAACCGCCTCCAGATCCCCACGCTGCTGGCCGCCATCGAGGAGTTTCGCTTCGATTGCTGCATCGGCGGCGCGCGCCGCGACGAGGAAAAAGCCCGCGCCAAGGAGCGCTTTTTCAGCTTCCGCGACAGCTTCGGCCAGTGGGACCCGAAGAACCAGCGCCCCGAGATCTGG
>MWDT01000500.1 GCA_002070825.1 Verrucomicrobia bacterium ADurb.Bin122 | reverse complement strand
AGATCGATGCCGAGTCGGGCTTGGTGCACGCGCAGGCCGGCGTGAAGATCGCCGACATGCAGGCCGCTGTGGAGAAGACCGGCTGGTTTTACCCGCCCGATCCCTCCTCGAAGGTTTATTGCACCGTGGGCGGAAACATCGCCTGTAACGCCGGCGGCATGCACGGCGGCAAGTACGGCGTCACCCGAGATTTCGTGCTCGCCCTCGAAGGCTTCCTGCCGACCGGCGAAAAGGTCGTGTGGGGCACGCCCACGAAGAAATTTGCGGCGGGCTTCAACCTGCGCGACCTGTGGATCGGCAGCGAGGGCATGCTCGGCGTGATCACGGCGGCGACGTTGAAACTCATCCCGAAGCCGGCCGAGCGCTGGACGCTTCTGGCCTCGTTTGCCGACGAAGCGGCGGCGTTTCGCTCGGTGCGCGCGCTCTTCGCCCAGCGTATCCAGCCGGCGATCTGCGAATTTCTCGACCGCTACTCCGTGCTCTGCGCGGAGCGGGCGACGGGCCTGGCGGTGTTTGCCGGTCAGGCCGGCAAGCCCGTCGTGCTGCTGGAGCTGGCCGGCTCGGCCACCGAGGTGCGCGAACAAAAGAAGGCCGTGCTCGCGTGGGCCAAGACCAGCGCCGTCGCCCACCGTGCCGCGCGCAGCCGCGAGGAGGCCGAGAGCCTCTGGGCCGTGCGCCGCAAGTGCTCGCCGGCGATGTTTGAGCTCGGCGACGGCAAGCTCAACGAGGACGTCGTCCTGCCCGCGAAAAACTACGAACGGTTTGCCAAGTTTCTGGAGAAGCTGCGCCGCAGCTCGAAGCTCGCGATTCCGACCTTCGGCCATCTCGGTGACGGCAATCTGCACGTGAACATCATGTACCACAAAGCCGATCCGGTGGAGTGCCGCGCGGCGGAAAAGGCGGTGCAGACGCTCATGGAAACGGTGGTGGCGATGGGCGGCGCGATCTCCGGCGAGCATGGCATCGGGCTGGCGAAGACGCCGTTCCTGGCGTTGCAGCACAATCCCGCGCAGATTCGCGCCATGCAGGCGGTGAAGCACGCGCTCGATCCCAACGGCATTCTCAATCCGGGAAAGATGTTCGAGCGATTCGAGGTGTGGAAACACCCGCGGCTCGATGTACAGCTCCCCTGGGACCACAAGTGAGTATCGGCCTGCGGCACGGGCCGCAGCGGCTCACTCGCGCGTCTTGGTGTCGATCAGCAGCGTGACCGGGCCGTCGTTGACGAGCGCGACCTGCATCATGGCGCCGAAACGGCCGGTCGGCACGGGACGGCCGAGCAGCGATTCGAGTTGGCGCACGAAGTCCTGGTAAAGCGAGTTGGCCAGCTCGGGCGCCGCGGCGGCGTTGAACGACGGGCGCGTGCCTTTGCGCGTGCTGGCGAAGAGGGTGAATTGGCTCACGACGAGCACGCCGCCGGCGATGTCCTGCACGGAGCGGTTCATGCGGTCGGCCTCGGCGGCAAAGATGCGAAGCTGAGCGATTTTCTGCGCCAGCCAGGCGCTATCGGCGGGCGTGTCGCCCTCGGCTACGCCGAGGAGCACCAGCAAGCCGGGCCCGATCTCGCCCACCACCGCGCCTTCGATGGTGACGCTGGCGGAGGACACACGTTGGACGACGGCTCGCATGGGAAAACGCGCTCGACCGACCGCGCCTTATATGGCGGCGCGACCGGTCGGAGACGCGGCAAGGTTTACGGCATCTCGATGTGTGGCTCGACGTCGGCCTCGTAGTTCACACCGGGCAGGCCGAAACCGAAGAGTTTCAAGAACTCGGTGCGGTAGCCGGCCATGTCGGTGATCTGTTCGAGGTTTTCCGTCGAGACCTGCTGCCAGATCGGTGCGATGGCGGCTTGGACCTCCGGGCTCATCTCCCAATCGTCGATGCGCACGCGGCCGCCTTCGTCGAAGGTGAGGGCGGAGCCGTGGTACATCTGG
>MWDT01000499.1 GCA_002070825.1 Verrucomicrobia bacterium ADurb.Bin122 | reverse complement strand
GGCATGCACGAGGCGGAGTTTGCCTGCGAACTCTACTCGGCGATGGTGCGCGAGGGCCACCAGGGCACGGTGCGCTTCGGGATGTTCGGCGTGGACATGGCCGTGGGGCAAATCGGCTTTGGCGAAAACTCGCTCTACCCGACGAGCTTCGACGGGCCGGGCGGCTGCGTGGGGCAAAGCGCCGCCGCGCCGGTGCTCGGCAGCCGCGACCGCAAACTGCGCGTGGGTGACCTGGTGTTTGTCGACATCGGTTGCGCGATGGACGGCTACTCGTCGGACAAGACGATGGTGTACCAATTTGGCCGCACGCTGCCGGCGGAGGCGGTGGCGGCACACCGGCGTTGCGTGGAGGTGGAGCGGCAGCTCGCCGCGGCGCTGCGGCCCGGCGCCATCCCCTCGGAAATCTACCGGCAGACCATGGCGGGCCTGGACGCGGAGTTTTTGAAAAACTTCATGGGCTTCGGCGCGCGGCGCGCGAATTTCCTCGGGCATGGCATCGGCCTGCAAATCGACGAGTCGCCGGTGCTCGCGGAGGGTTTCGACGAGCCGCTGGCCGAGGACATGGTGTTCGCGATCGAGCCCAAGAAGGGCGTGCCGGGCGTGGGCATGGTCGGCAGCGAAAACACCTACCGCGTCACCCCCGACGGCGGCGTGAGCCTCACCGGCACCCATCCGGGGCTGCTGCTGGTGTGAGACCATGGCGGGTGGCCAAAGCAATTCACGGAAAAGGCTGGTGCGTGGCATTAGGCTAAGGCAGCTTCGCTTTAGTTAACCCACCCCATGCCACTCATTAACTCCTCTGGGAGTCGTGGACTCCTGCTCCTGATCGGATTATGCCTCGGCGGCGGACTCGCACGTGCCGAGTTCATGGACTTCCTCCTCCCGGAAAGCGAAATAGACATCCTCACGGTGACCGATTTCACCGAAGAAGGTCGGGCGCTCCGCCCTGTTTCCAAAGCCAACCCAATGTACTATGAAGCCCTGATTCTCGGCTTCGAGGAATTTGGGCGCCCGATGGCCGGCAACCCCGTGCCCGACAAGAAAACCATGATCAAACTGATCATGAAAATCCTCGCGGATCAGGGGTACTATCCCTGCAACAGCAGGAAAAACCATCCTCCCGAAATCCTGCTCGCGTTCCGATGGGGCACGATCAATCGGGCGCCCGGCATGAGCGCACTGTTCATGGGCGCCGAAAAGCTCAACCTCATGTGGGAACTCGCGCCGGAAAACCCCGGCATGTTCGACCTACGATTGATGATGCGTAGCGCACTGCGCAGCCGCCTCGCGGACCACGTGATGTCGATCGCGGATGGCGAGATCTACATCCTGTCCATCCAGGCATTCGACGAAACCGCGGCCTTGCAGGGGAAAACCAAACGACTCTGGCATACGAAAGTCAGTTGCCCGGCACGCGGCCTCAACATCGTCCCAACACTCAAGGAGATGGCGCGCGTCGCCGCGCCCAACATCGGCAAGGAAACAGCCACGCCCATCCGCATCATTCGCCAGCAAAAAGAGGCGGTCGTCACCATCGGCGAACTCAAGGTGCTTGAGATGATCGATCTCGATGCGATGCCGATCACCGATATCGACGATCCGGTCCCAGCGCCCGCGCCTGCCACCCAACCCTGAGCCACTCAGCGCCCGACCACGGCGGCGACGCGTGCCGCCTTGACGTTGAGCTCCGTCTGGCACGCCGCCTTGCCCCGCGCCAGATCGCGGCACACCTGCGGGCGCTTCGCATAGATCGCACAGAAAAACACCGGCGGTTTCCCGCGCGGTGTCGTGATCTGCAACGCGAGGCAATGCCCGTCGTCCATGCGCATATAGGCCTGCCCACCCACACGGCGCGCCCAAGCCTCAGCATCGTCGCCGAGGCGCAGCCAGTCGGATTCGCTCACACGCACATAGGTCCCCGACTTCGCAAAACAGCAGACA
>MWDT01000498.1 GCA_002070825.1 Verrucomicrobia bacterium ADurb.Bin122 | reverse complement strand
GCCCTGCGCAAAATCTCCTGGGACTACGTCTCCGTGACCTACGGTGCCGGAGGCAGTACCCGCGAACGCACCGCCCAGGTCGCCCATATCCTCAAAAACGAGCACGGTCTCACCGTCATGCCGCACCTGACCTGCGTCGGCCATTCACGCGCCGAGCTCGTCGATATCGCGGAGAAACTCTACGACGACGGCTTCCGCAACATCATGACCCTGCGCGGCGACCCGCCCAAGGGCTCGACGACCTTCGTCCCTGCCGCCGACGGCCTGCGCTACGCCAACGAACTCGTCACGCTGCTCAAACAGCGCCACGCCGACTTCTGCCTCGGCGTCGCCGGCTACCCGGAGAAACACCCCGAGGCGCCCGACCTCGCCACCGACATCGCCAACCTCAAACGCAAGGTCGACGCCGGCGCCGATTTCGTCACCACCCAGCTCTTTTTCGACAACGACGCCTACTACCGCTTCGTCGAGCGCTGCCGAGCCGCAGGCATCACCGTGCCAATCGTCCCCGGCATCATGCCCGTGCTCTCGCTGAAACAAATCCAGCGGATCACCTCGATGTGCGGCGCCACGCTGCCCGCCACGCTCACGCGCCGCCTCGAAGTCGCCGCGGAAAACCCGGCCGTCGTCGAGCTGATCGGCGTCGAATGGGCGCTCACCCAAATCCGCGACCTGTACCGCCAAGGCGCCCCCGGCTGCCACCTCTACATTTTGAACCGCACCAACTCCGCCCTCGCACTCGCCGCCGGACTGGCAGCCTGAGCGCGCCGTCGCCCGCCTCAATCGCCAGTGCGCACGAAACGCAACTGGCGCCCCTGCGCCGTCTCCACGGTCTCAGCAAACATCCCGGCCGGCCGCACCCACAGACCACGCTCGCCGTACAACGCCTGATAGACGACCACCGGCTCCAGCGTCTCCGTGTGGCGCGCCAGCCCGACCACGCGGTACGCGTTGCCCTTGTAATGGCGGTACAGGCCCGGGCGCGGCTCACTCGGCAGAGGCGGCAAATCATGCATCCCGCCACGCTCTGATGTTTCACCTCGCCGCGGCAAGCCACGAGACGCATCGCCGTGGTCAGCCCACCACCGGCCACCAGCGCATCAACCAGTGCGTCGCGGTCTCTCCGCTGAGCCGGAATCCCGCACGTTCGTAAAGCCGCCGCGCCGGATTCACCTTCAGCACTTGGAGGCAGAGCGGCTGGCGCACCTGCTGCGCCTCCGCCTGCACCAGCCGGAGCACCGCCGAGCCCACGCCCGCGCGCTGCCAGTGCGGCACGATCCCGAACCGCGCGAGGTAAAGCTCGCCGGGGCGCGGCTGTACTTCGCACAGCCCGAGGTCGCGGCCATCGCCCACCACGATCCGCATCGTGGCCGGCGTGTAGGAACGCTCCAAAAACTCGCGTTCGCCGGCATCGTCCCACGCGCCCCAGGTATCGATCACATAGGAGCGCATCGTCGTCCGATGCACCGCCCACAGCCAATCCCGATCACGGGGGAGCTGGATCGCGCGCAACTGCACTTCACCGACCGCCATGGGACGCGTTACTCCGATTAACCGCCGGCAAACACCGGGCGAAATCCCGCCTCGGACAATATCCGCGCAACCTCATCTCGCTTGTCGCCCTGGATCTCGATGGTTCCGTCCTTCACCGTGCCGCCACAACCGCACGCCTTCTGCATCTTTTTCGCGAGCGTCTCCTTTTCGGGCAACCCGATGCCGACAAACCCGCGCACGAGCGTCACCGTTTTCCCGCCACGCCCGGCGGTCGTGCGCACGATGTCCACGCGCCCCCGGTTCTTGACCGGCACCGGCGCGGTACCCTTCGCAGAGGGAGCCGGCGCCGTGACCGAAGGCGGAGCCGACGGCAGGCCGGCCGCGCTGAGCGCGCCAAAAGGATTGTGCCCCATGTTGGGGCCTCCGTCGGTGGGGATTTTGGAGTGGGC
>MWDT01000497.1 GCA_002070825.1 Verrucomicrobia bacterium ADurb.Bin122 | reverse complement strand
GCAATCGGGATGGCGCTGGCGAGCGCCGCGAAGGTCGTCATCATGATCGGGCGGAAACGCACGAGACACGCCTCGACGATGGCCTTCTCCGCCGAAGCTTCGCCGCGCCCCTTCGCCGCCAGCGCAAAGTCGATCATCATGATCGCGTTTTTCTTCACGATACCCACGAGCATGATCACGCCGACGTAGCCCATGATGTTGAGCTCCTCTCGAAACGCCAGGAGCGTGACGAGCGCGCCAAATCCCGCCGCCGGCAGTCCCGACAGAATCGTGAGCGGATGGATGAAGTCCTCGTAGAGGATGCCGAGCACGATGTAGATCACGAGCACCGCGAGCGCGAGGAGCAGGCCCATACCCTTCTGCGAGGCGGCAAACGCCTGCGACGTGCCCATGAAACTGTGACTGACCGTCGCCGGCAGCTCGCGCTCCGCGATCTCCGTGATCGCCGCGTTGGCCTCGCCGAGCGAAACACCCGGCTTCAAATTGTACGAGATCGTGACGGCTGGCATCTGGCCGATGTGCGACACCGTGAGCGGGCCCACCCCGCTGCGCAGCGCCGCCACCGCATCGAGCGGCACGAGTTGCCCGGACTTGCTGCGGATGCGCACGAGCGAGAGCGCCGCGGCCTCGCGCTGGTACTCGGGCGCCACCTCCATGACCACGTAGTACTGGTTCGTCGGCGTGTAGATGGTGGAGACCTGCCGGGAGCCAAAGGCGTTGTAGAGGGCATCCTCGATCTGCTCCGGCGTCACGCCGAGGGCCGCCGCACGATCGCGCTGGATTTCCACCCGCACCTGCGGACTGGTGATCTGCATGTCGGAGTTGACGTCCACCAGCTGTGGCAGCGCGGCCAGTTTCGCCTCCATCGCCGCGGCCACGCGGTAGAGCTCGTCCATGTCGGAGCCGAAGAGGGAAAACTGGTACAGCGTGCGCGACTGCATGCCGCCGATGCGGATCGGGGGCGGCTGCTGCGCGTAGGCGCGGATGCCAGGCACCACGGCGAGATCGCGCCGCAGGTCGGCGACGACCTGGGCCGCCGAGACGCGCTCGCCGCGCGGCTTGAGGCGGAGCGTCATGCGCCCGCTGGAGCTGTTGGCCGAGGACATGAAGGCCTCGACGGCGGGGTGCTTCGCGACGATCGCGGCGGCGGCCTGCTGGTGGCGCACCATCTCCTCAAACGAAATATCCTGCGCAGCCTCCAGGTTGATATTCACCAGCCCCGTATCGTCGGTCGGGATGAAACCGCGGGGCAGCAGCCAGGCGCACACGCCGGTGAGCACGGCGAGGATCAGGGCCGTCGCCACCGTGACGGGCTTGTGTCGCATGCTGAACGCGAGCGTGCGCCGGTAGAGTCCGAGCATGCCCTCGATGAAACGCTCGATTCCCTGATAGGCCGCGCCGTGCCGCACGCGCTCGCGGTGCGGGTGCAGGAAGCGGCTGCACAGCATCGGCGTGAGCGTGAGGGAGACCAGTCCCGAGACGAGGATCGACGCCGAGATCGTGACGGCGAACTCGTGCAGCAGGCGTCCGAGCAGACCGCCCATGAACATGAGCGGGAGGAACACTGCCACGAGGGAAAGCGTCATCGACAGGATCGTGAAACTGATCTCGCCGGAGCCCTTGAAGGCCGCCTCGCGCACCGGCATGCCCTGCTCGATGTGGCGCACGATGTTTTCGAGCATGACGATGGCATCGTCGACCACGAAGCCCACCGAGAGCGTGAGCGCCAGCAGCGAGAGGTTGTCGAGTGAGTAGCCGCAAAAATACATGACGATGAACGTGCCGAGCACGGCCATCGGGATGGCCACCGCGGGGATCACCGTGGCCGCGAGCGAGCGCAGGAAAAGGAAGATCACGAGCACCACCAGCGCCACGGCCAGCAGCAGCGTGAAACGCACGTCCTCCACCGACTCGCGCACCGCTTGCGACTGGTCGCGGAGGATGTCGAG
>MWDT01000496.1 GCA_002070825.1 Verrucomicrobia bacterium ADurb.Bin122 | reverse complement strand
TGCGCGTGAAAATCCGCGAGGAGAAGGGGGCCGCGTATGCGCCCCAGTCTGGCGTGATGTACAACGAGGCTTTCGACGATTTCGTGTTTCTCGGTTGCCGTTTGGAGATCCCGGTCGCGCGGGTGGGGAAAACGCTCGACGAGGTCTTGAGCGAGGTGCGCAAACTCGCGAAACGCGGCGTGACGCCCGACGAGCTGGAGCGCGCCCGTGCGCAATTGGTGGCGTCCGCGCAGTCGGCCCAGTCCGACAATGGCTACTGGCTGGAGGCCGTGCTCGCCGATGCTCAGGAGCGTCCGGCCCGGCTGGAGTCCGCACGCACGCTGACCACCGGGTACGCCGGGATCTCCAAGGCCGAGATCGATGCGCTCGCCGCGCGTCTCCTCGCGGAGTCCAACTGCCTGCGTTTCTCATTTCTCCCCGCGGCCGCCGTGGCCAAAACGCCGTAAGACCGCCGGCGTCTTTGTGTGGTGGATGGCCGACCCGCGGTGCTGCCGCGCGGCCGGGCAAATCGTGGCGGGAAGATGCAATTCAGGCGCGATTTCACTGAGGGATTGCGCCGCGGCGGGGGGGTGGCTTGGTCCCCGCTTTTTTATGATCGTCCGTCAACGCCCACACTGGTTGCGCATGCTCTTTGTCTGGCGCGGGTCCGTCCTGCCGCGGATCATGCCGCAACTGCTTTGGACCACCGCGTTGGCGGTGCTCGTCACTTGGACACACGGCCAGTTGATCGGCTACAAGTTTAACCTGACGGCCATCCCGTTCACGCTGCTCGGCGTGGCGCTCGCGGTGTTTCTCGGATTTCGCAACAACGCCAGCTACGATCGCTATTGGGAGGCGCGAAAGCTCTGGGGAGCGCTGCTCAACGACAGCCGCTCGCTGGCCAGGCAGGTCGTCTGCCTGACCGAGTGTCCGCCCGACGAGCGGCGCCGGCTGGTGCATGCGCTTGCGGCGTTTGCGCACGCGTTGCGTCATCAGCTCCGCGGCTCCGACGCGCGGGCTGACATGGCGCGGCTGCTGACGCCCGAGGCGGCCAACCGCGTGTGTGCCGCCCGTCATCCGGCGGCGGTGGCGCTGGCGATCTTGGGTGAACAGCTCGCCGAGGCGCGTCGGGGCGGACGCGTCGAGCCGATTCTGGCCGCGGCGATGGAGCCGAACCTCGGGGGGCTTTCGCATGTGCTCGGCGGGTGCGAGCGCATCGCAAATACTCCGCTGCCATTCACCTATGCGGTCATCATCCACCGCATCGTTTACCTCTACTGTTTCCTCCTGCCATTTGGCCTCGTCGATTCCGTGGGCGCGCTCACGCCGGTGATCGTCGCCTTTGTCGCGTACTGTTTCTTCGCGCTGGAGGCCCTCAGTGACGAGATCGAGGAGCCGTTTGGCACCATGCCCAACGACCTCGCGCTGGCCGCCATGGCCACGCACATCGAGAGCACGTTAAGGGAGACGCTGGGCGAGGTGCAGTTGCCGGAGCCCCCCGCGCCCGTGGACTACCTGCTATTTTAGGGCAATCCTGCCGGCGCGCCACCCTGGGGGCTGAGCGACATTCCCCTTGCCCGGGCGCGGGGCGGGAGAGTTACTTTCCGAAGCATGATTTCCGATCCCCGTTTCAAAAAACTGGCCGAGGGCCTCTGCGGTTTCTCGACCGAACTGAAAAAAGGCGAGCGCGTGCTGATCGACGCCTTTGATGTGCCGGAGGCGATGGTGATCGAGCTCATCCGCGCGGCCCGCGCGCGCGGCGCACACCCCTACGTGCAGATGCACCGTGCGCGTGTGACGCGCGAGCTCCTGCTCGGTGCCACGAAGGAGCAGTATGCCCCGCACGCGGAGATCGAGCTCGCGCGCATGCAGCACATGGATGCCTACATCGCGCTGCGTGGCTCGGACAACATCTTCGAATCGTCCGACGTGCCGCCTGAGCGGGTGAAGCTCGTCAGCCAGGCCATGAAGCCC
>MWDT01000495.1 GCA_002070825.1 Verrucomicrobia bacterium ADurb.Bin122 | reverse complement strand
TGGCCGGTTGTGGATCGGATCGCACCGAAAACCGTGAGCGCGACCAGCGGCCAGGTAAGCCACACTTTTAGCGGTCGCCATGGCGCGGTCATCCAAGTCGGGCGGATCAGCCCGAACGTGCCGACGACGACCAGCCCGGCGCCGACCACGCCGAGGATGAGCGACGTCCGAAATCCTCCCCACAGCGTCCGCAGCACCTCCATCGGATAAACTAGGTACTCGACGAAAAGCCGATTCGGGCGCAGGTCGTACTGCATCACGAAGCTCGGCGTCGCCATCTCCATAAATGCGAGCAGGACAATCGCCGCCACCGCCCAGTATCGGATCAGCCGCTGCCAGATCCGCCAGCTCCGGTGATGCGCAAAGCACGGTGTCAACACCACGGGCAGCGCGAGGATCATCCCCAGTTGGATCAAATCGACGCGCACGCCTTGCAGGAGAAATTGCGACACGCTGATGCCCGATTTGGCGACGCGCTCCCATTGCCAGCCCATCAACGCCACGCGGGAGATGGACAGCAGGCCGAGCCCGATAAGTACCAGTTGAAGCAGGAGCGAGTAGGGGCCTGCCCAACTCGTCACCCGGTCGAGCATGCGTGCGGCGGGTGCGGTGATCCTTAAGTTGAGGGTCCAGAGCGCGCGGGCAAATCCGGGGCGTCGCGGGATTGGTCGGCGAGCGCGGTCACGCTCGGGCGAAGTGGCGGTGGAGGATTCCTTGTGAGTGAAACCTGCGGGAGTCTCGTGCACGTGTGGCGGCGGTTGAGCGATGCGCTGGCTATGTGCGCTCCGCCCGGGGCCTGTCCACCTCTCTTACGATGAATATCTTTTCACGTTGGCAACGTGTTATGAAAGTGCGCGCTGGGGCTGTTTTTTTTCGGGCCCCAAACGCCCGCCGATTTGGTCTTGATGGGCGGGCGGGACGCGTTGCGCCCTTTCCGGGTCAGCGCCAGTGCTCGTTAATCCAAGTCGTAGGCAGCACGTGATGGCGCAGGCCCTTGCCTTTGCCGACGACGGCTTCGTCGGGGTTGGGACGGCCGTGGAAGACGATCACGCGCGCGCCTTCCGGGATGCGCGGCTCTTTGAAGAAGTTGAGCGGGAAGGTCGGGATGCAGCCGTACTTGAAGCTCACGCACCATTCCTTCGGCCAGTAGCTGAGCTTTTTCTGCCGGTGGATTTCGCGCGAGAGGTACTCCTGCTCGTTGCGCACTTCGCTCTTCACCCGGTCGATATTGGCCAGGAAATAGCTGAGCACCTCGGGATGGGCGCCCGCCTCAAATCGATAGACGGACGAGTTGCCCGTGATCCGCCATGGGCGCACCCAGTCGTGGATGATGCAAAACTCGCCCGGATGATCGAAGAAGTCGTCGAGCGGCCCGACGATCACGATGTCGATGTCGAGGAAGAGCGTGGGGCCGGAGAGGTCGGCGAGCGGGTTGCAGAAGGTCGAGAGCTTGCGCCAGCCGCGTTCCTTGCCGGGCGGCAGGTCCATCGGCGGCAATGGCAGGCACTCGATGTCGGCATCGAGTCCGGTGGCGTCGTCGGTGAAGCACACGAAGCGGTGCGGGCGTTTCAAATGCCGGCGGACCATCGAGCGGAGCCGGTTGACGAACTCCGGGCCATACTTGGTGCCCCACTTCATGCAGATGATGTTTGCCATGCGGGAGAGGTTTAAATGGCCGCGCCGATTCTCGGCGATACGGAAAATCGTTTTTCCGGGCGCCCCAATCGCCTCCCGTCTCGCAGAAAGTGCTTCCCTGTGGCGGAGGGTGGCGTTTCATCGCGGCAATCGTCTAACGTCTTCCCCGTGCTCCTCGCTCTCATCAAAACTCTCGGCTGGCTCGCGGCCCATTCGCCCGAATGGCTCATGCGGCTTTTCGCCCATGGGCTCGGCGACCTCATGTACGTGCTTTTCAAAAAGCGCCGCTACATGGGCACGCAAAACTTCAGCCACGCGTT
>MWDT01000494.1 GCA_002070825.1 Verrucomicrobia bacterium ADurb.Bin122 | reverse complement strand
CTTCGTCGACACCGTCACGCTCGACGATGTGGCGCGCGCCTTCGATCAGGCGCTGGCCGACACGCTTCCCAACGGCGGCAAGGGCCAGCGCTTCGCCTGCATCACGCACTCGACCGGCGGCCCCGTCGTGCGGGAATGGATGGACCTCTATTACCGCGAGCGGCTCGGCTGCTGCCCGCTCAGCCACCTCGTGATGCTCGCGCCGGCGAACCACGGCTCGGCGCTCGCGCAGTTGGGCAAGGAGCGCCTGAGCCGCATCAAATCGTTCTTCCAGGGCGTGCAGCCTGGCACGCGCATCCTCGACTGGCTGGAGCTCGGCAGCGATCAGAGCTGGGATCTCAACGAAAGCTGGCTCGGCTATGACTGCGTGTCGGCTGGAGTTTTTCCGTTTGTGCTCACCGGGCAGAAGATCGACCGGCAGTTTTACGATGCGCTCAACTCGTACACGGGCGAGCCCGGCTCCGACGGCGTGGTGCGCGTGGCCGGCGCCAACATGAACTACACGCTGCTCCACCTCGTGCAGGACGGCGAGTCGCTCCACGTCCAGCGCCAGCAACGCTCGGCCAAGATGGCGCTCGGCGTGTTGCCCGGTCGCTCGCACTGCGGCGAGAAGATCGGCATCATGCGCAGTGTGACGCTGGAAAATGCCGCCACGCACCCGACCACCCACTGGGTGCTGCGCTGCCTCGGCGTGCGCAACGCCTCCGACTACGCGCAGCTCTCGTCGGAGCTCGACCAGGTGACCGCCAAGACGCAGGCCGACGAGCGCGAGGAAGTCGTTCGCCACCTGATCGGCAAACGCACCTACATCACCAATCGGCACACGATGGCGGTGTTCCGCTTCACGGACGACCGGGGCAACGCGCTCACCGACTACGATCTCTACCTGACGGCCGGCCCCGACTACGACGACAACGAGCTGCCCGAGGGCTTCTTCGTCGACCGCCAGCGCAACCAGCGCAATCCCGGAAAACTCACCTACTATCTCGATTACGACGTGATGGACACCGGCCTCAAGACAGCCTCGCTCGGCGGCCATCTCGGATTCCGCGTGAAGGCGCGGCCCGAGGCCGGCCCGGAGGCGCTGGCGTTTTACCGGCAGCTCGATTTCCGCGCCACTGTCGCGCAGGTCGAGCAGTTCCTCCGCCCCAACGAGACGCTGATGGTGCACATCGTGATGCAGCGCTGCGTGGACAAAACCGTCTGTCGCATGACGCCCGATCTCACGCCCGGCCCGATCTCGAAGACGCCGGTCGGCGAGCTCGTCAAGTGACGTGATCCTGCGCCGCCGCCGGTGAATCGCCGGCGGCGTGCGTGTTTTGCGGCTTTGCATGGCGGCGCCCGGCCGTACGCTGCCGCGGATGTCGGATATCGTCCTGGCGACGCTCAACGCGAAATACATCCACGCCTCGTTTGGCCTGCGCTACCTGCTGGCCAACCTCGGCGAGCTGCGGCCGCGCGCGTCGCTGGTCGAGTTCACACTGGACCATCGCCCGCTCGACATGGCGGAGCGCCTGCTGGCGCTGGAGCCCAAGGTCATCGCGCTGGGCGTGTACGTCTGGAATGTTGCGCCGACCACCGAGCTCGTCGCCGTGCTCAAGCAGTTGCGCCCGGATCTGCCCGTGGTGCTCGGCGGCCCGGAGGTGAGTCACGAGACGGCTGGCCAGGCCATCGTGCAACTGGCCGACTATGTGGTGACTGGCGAGGGCGACCTCGTGTTTGCGCCGCTCGTGCGGCAACTGCTCGCGGGCGAGCGGCCGGCGCAGCGGATCGTCGCCGCACCGGTGCCCGATCTCGCGCAGGTGACGTTGCCCTATGATGAGTACACCGACGAGGACCTCGCGCACCGGCTGGTCTATGTGGAGGCGTCGCGCGGCTGTCCGTTTACCTGTGAGTTTTGCCTCTCGTCGCTGGAGATTCCCGTGCGGCAGTTCCCGCTGGAGCCTTTTCTCGCG
>MWDT01000493.1 GCA_002070825.1 Verrucomicrobia bacterium ADurb.Bin122 | reverse complement strand
CGAGGCCAACATCTTCCACCACGTCGCCACGCGCTTCGGCGGCCGCCCCGCACGCATCGCCCTCGTCAGCCTCGTCCAGGCCCACGACCTTGAGCTCGCCGAAAAGGGCCTGCTGCACGGGCTCGACCAATCCGGCCTCGTCGAGGGCACCGACTTTGTCCTCCAGCGCTACAACGCCCAGGGCGAGATTGCCCAGCTCCCGCAACTCTTCGACGCCGCCCTCGCCACCCAACCCGACCTCATCGTCACCATCACCACGCCCGCGCTCGTCGCCGGTGTCCACAAGGTGAAATCGGTTCCGCTCGTCTTCACCGTCTCCAGCGACCCCGAAAAGCTCGGCCTCTTCGAGAAAGGCAAGCCGGGCAACCTCACCGGCGTCCACGACGACCCGCCGATGGATAAACTCCTCGCCATGGCCGCTGCCCATCATCCGGGCCTGAGCGCCATCGGCACCGTCTTTAATCCCGCCGAGCCCAACTCCGTCATCTCCGTCGAGAAACTCCGCGCCGTCTGCCGCACGCAACACATCGTGCTCCACGAGGCCACGGTGACCAACGTCTCCGATCTCTCCCTGGCCACGCAGTCGCTCGTGCAGCGCGGCGCGCAGGCGATCCTCACCTCGGCCGATAATCTGGTCGGGGCCGGCTTCCCCGTGCTCGCGCGCACCGCCCGCGATGCCGGCGTGCCGGTATTCACCTCCGAGCCAGCGCAGGTCGAGCAAGGCGCCACCGGCGCCGTGGGCGACGACTACGAGGAGTGGGGCGCGCAGTCCGGCCGCCTCGCCGCCAAGGTCCTTGCCGGCGTCCCGCCCGCCGAGCTGCCCATCGAGCCGACCGCCGTGCAACGCACCATCGCCCCCGAGCCGACCGTCCCCGCCGCCCGTGCCACGGCTGCAAAACACACAAAGTCTCCGGCGACGCCCGCCAGGCCATGGCAGCTCCGCATCGTCGCCTACAACGAGACCACCCTCAGCGAAGAGTGCCTCCAGGGCCTCAAGGACGGACTCGTGCGCGGCGGCCTCGTCGAAGGCCGCGACTTTGTACTGAAGACGCTCAACGCCCAGGGCGACATGAGCACGCTCTCCAGCATCATGTCCGCCGTCCGGTCCGACCAGCCCGACCTCCTGATGGCCATCACCACGCCCGCGCTCCAGGCGGCGCTCCGCCAGGCGGGCAACGTGCGCATCGTCTTCACCGGCGTCGCTGACGGCGTCCAGGCCGGTGCCGGAAAATCGGAGACGGACCACTTACCCAACGTCACCGGCATCACCACCCGTTCCCCCTTCGAAGGCATGGCGGCCCTCATCCGAGAGCTTCTCCCCAACGCCCGCCGCGTCGGTACCCTCTTCACGCCCGCCGAGGTCAACAGCCTCGTCTACAAACAGGGCTTCGAGCAGGCGCTCAAACCCCTCGGCCTCGAGTTGGTGTGCGTCCCCGTCACCGCCACCGCCGAGACCGCCGAATCCACCGCCGCGCTCTGCCGCGAGAACATCGACCTCGTCTGCCAGATCTCCGACAACACCACGCGCCCGGCCTTCGGCCAGATTGCACGCAAGGTCTCCGACGCCGGCCTGCCGATCTTCGCCTTCGACACCAACCAGGTAAAGGCCGGCGCCATCCTCGCCCTCGCGCGAGATTACTACGACGCCGGCCTTGAAGCAGGCGAACTGGCCGTGCGCATTCTCCACGGCGAAAGCCCGGCCGGCATCCCGTTTGCCAATACCCGGAGCGAAAAACTCACCGTCAACCCGGCCGCCGCCGCCAAGGTCGGTCTCCTCCTCCCGGAAAGCCTCCTCCAGCGCGCCACCGTGCTGCCCGAGGCCGCGCACAAGCCCTGACCGCGTCCCATGGTCCGAGAAGGTCACATCGACGGCCCGGGCGGCCGCCTCTGGTACGCGATCCACGGCGATGGCCGCGCTGGCGTCCCGCTGCTCGTCGTCCACGGCGGGCCCGGCTT
>MWDT01000492.1 GCA_002070825.1 Verrucomicrobia bacterium ADurb.Bin122 | reverse complement strand
CGCGCCGAGGAACGCGGGCGGCTGGAGGAACGTCGCAGGACGCTGGCACGCGAGGTAGGTGCGCGCCTTGAGCGAAACCTGCGCAAGCTCCAGGCCCAACGTGAGGAATTGGCGCGTGCCGGGCAGTCGGACCACTTGCGCCGCCAGGGCGAGCTGCTCACCGCCAACCTCAGCCTGTTCGGAAATGGGCCTTTAAGAGTGGATCGTGTCCGGGCGGTGGACTACTACGACCCCGACATGGCCGAAGTCGAAGTCGAGGTGGACCCGTCCATGTCGGCATCGGCCAACGCTCAGGCCCTGTTTGCGCGGTACGCCAGGGCACAGCGAGCGATCGAAGCGGTGGCGGCCAACACTCGGGCGACTGAAGGGGATATCGCCTATCTTGAGAGCGTAGCCGCCCTGATCGACATGGCCGACGATATCGAACACCTGGAATCGGTGCAGGAGGAGCTGGAAGCGCTGGGCTACACGGGCTCGGGGCGCTTCGCCCAGAAGGCGGGCCAGCGCAGCGCACGCGGCCGACGCGCAGATGCGCACATGCCGACGAAATACACGGCCAGATCGGGGCATGAGATATACGTGGGCCGCAACAATCTGCAGAACGATCATCTCACACTGAAGCTCGCGCGCGGTCAGGACCTGTGGTTTCATGCCAAGGACGTTCACGGCTCGCATGTGGTGCTAAGGCGGCGCTCAGGCGAGGAAGTGCCCGAGGCGACTATGCGCGCCGCGGCGTTGCTGGCGGCATACTACAGCCGAGCCCGGATGTCGTCCAACGTGGCCGTGGACTGTACCGAGGCGAAGAACGTGCGCAAGCCGCGTGGGGCGCGACCCGGGATGGTAATATACGATCGCCACAGGACCATTTGGATTACCCCCTCACGGGAGGAGATTGCGGAAGCCTTCGGCCTCAATGGGGCTGCCCTTGATCGGACCCATGACTAGCCCTCGTTCCCCGATGGTTACGATCCGCGTGCCCATTCGCGCCGAAGCCAGGCTGATCTTGTCGACGGCAGCCCGGGCCGCCCAGGCCGCCAAAGGCCGAGGGCGGCATTCTTCTATGCGAACGGGGATGATCTCGGCACGTACCACTGCCTCGGTGGAGAAGGTCACCTGAGCTATCATGCTCTCCACCGTGGCCGGTTTCTTCTGGTCGAAGACGAAATTCCCCATCGAGTAGAAGATCACCCCGCCGTGGTAGACCTCCACAGGTTGCAGCACATGCGGATGATGGCCGTGGACCACACTGGCGCCGGCATCTATGGCCGCGTGCGCCAGCTGCACCTGCCGGTCGGCGGGCATGGACACGTACTCGTCTCCCCAGTGGAATGAGACCACTACGTGATCCGCCAGCCCCTTTGCGCGCCTAATGTCCTCCAGAATAGACTCGCGACTCCACGGCGACACGCCCGGGCTGGCTTCGCCTGCCACGAAACGTTTGGGCTTGGCGACCGACCAGTAGATGTGGGCAAACTCCGAATAGCCCAGAAATGCTACGGATACGCCATTGGCCGCGAGCACTGCGGGGCGCCGCGCCTCTGCCATGTTCTTCCCGCCCCCGCACACGGCAATTCCCGCTGCAGCCAAGTTCGACAGCGTCTCCACAAAAGCCGGGTCGTCGTAGTCGAGCACATGGTTGTTGGCAAGCGTCACTACATCTACGCCCGCACTGGCAAGCTCCTGTGCAAACTCTGGGGCGGAGCGAAACCATATGCCCTTGCCAGCGAGGCGCGCGCCTCCCCGAGCGATGCTTGTTTCCAGGTTCAGAAATGCTACATCGGCGGCTCTCAGCGTGTTACGCACAGCCGATAAGGGCCAGTCCATACCTCGCTGATCGCAGGCCGTCCTGACGCCCCGATCAAACATGCAATCGCCCGCCGCGGCCAGCGTAAGGCGGGGTTGCCGGGCGACTTGGGCGAGCAGGCGCACTGCCTGCTCCGACACCTCAAGCCTGCCGG
>MWDT01000491.1 GCA_002070825.1 Verrucomicrobia bacterium ADurb.Bin122 | reverse complement strand
CGGCAAGGGCTTCGCCGTCGTCGCCTCAGAAGTCCGCAAACTCGCTGAACGCTCCCAGACCGCCGCCGGCGAGATATCCAAACTCTCCTCCTCCTCCGTCGAAATCGCTGAGGCCGCCGGCTCCATGCTCGACAAACTCGTCCCTGATATCCGCAAAACCGCAGAACTCGTCAAAGAGATCACCGCCTCCTCCGAGGAGCAAAACACCGGCGCCTCCCAGATCAACAAGGCCGTCCAGGAACTCGACAAAATCATCCAGCAAAACGCCTCTGCCTCCGAAGAACTCGCATCCGCATCCGAGGAACTCGCCTCTCAGGCTGAACAACTCCAGAGCACCATCGAGTTCTTCAAGGTCGACTCTCAAGCCGCTCGCATCGCATCCTCACGCACCTCGTCGGCACCACAGAAAGCGCCGCCGGCAGCCCGCGCCCGCATGGCATCGAGCATCCGCACGACCTCCGATCTCAAATTCTGAAGATCCCGGCTATGAGTGTTGCTGACATGACCAGTGCACTGACTCCGCGGCAATTCGCGGATTTCAGCGCATTCATCGCACAGCATCTTGGCATCAAAATGCCCCCCTCGAAACAGGTGATGTTGCAAAGCCGGCTGCACCGCCGGTTGCGCGAGCTGGGGCTGGATAGTTTCGCCGAGTACCACGAACGATTCTTCCGCGACGAGGCCGCCCAGGCAGACGAGATCGAGCACCTCCTCAATCTCGCGACGACCAACAAGACGGACTTCTTTCGCGAGCCCGAGCACTTCGACATCCTCGCACGCGAGATTCTGCCCCGATGGCTCCAGCAGCCCACCGGCTCCGTCTTCCGGCTGTGGTGCGCCGGCTGTTCCACTGGAGAGGAACCGTACACTCTCGCCATCACCCTGATGGAGGCGCGCGCCCGGCAGTCCTTCGAGTTCTCCATCCTCGCAACCGACGTGAGCACGCGCGTGCTCCAGCACGCCCGCACCGCCATCTACTCCGAGGAGCAAATCGCCCCGATCCCTCAGCCGCTGCGGGCGAAGTACCTACTCCGCAGCCGCGACCGGCAAAACCGGCAGTACCGCATCGTCCCCGAAGTGCGGGCCCACGTGAGCTTCGGACATCTCAACTTCCTGGCGCCCGACTACGGCCTGCGCGAGCTGATGGACGTCGTTTTTTTCCGCAACGTCATGATCTACTTCGACCGTCCCACGCAGACGGACGTTGTCACCAAGATCTGCCATCATCTGCGGCCCGGCGGGCATCTCTTTATCGCGCACTCGGAGTCGCTCCAGGGCCAGCCACTGCCACTACGCCTCCGAGGGCCCGCGTTCTTCCAACACGAGCCCTCGGCCCTGCGCACATGAGAAACACCGGGTTCATCGCCCCGCCGGCACCCGACTGCGAGGTGCTCTTCGCCGAAGCCACCCTCTGGGCCGGCGACATCGTCGCCGACAAAACCCCCGTGCGCATGTCCACCGTCCTCGGCTCCTGCGTCTCTGTCTGCCTGTACGATCCAGCCAAGCGATGGGGCGGCATGAACCACTTTCTCGTGCCCAAGGGCGGGACCGCGCCGATCCACGGAGATTGGGCCGTCGCCCACCTCGTCGAGCGCATGCACGAGCTCGGCAGCCCGGCCCGCAGTCTTCAGGCAAAGATATTCGGCGGAGGCAGCCCCCTGCAACTCGCCAACGAAGAGTACGCCGTCGGCTCGGCCAATGTCGCCGTCGCCCGTCATGTCCTCGCCTCGTACAATATCCCCATCGTCGCCGAGCGCGTCGAGCACGGCGGCGGACTGCGACTATTTTTCGAAAACTGGACCGGCACCGTGTGGGTCCGCCTGCACGCCTCAAAAGGAGCCTGATATGCAAAACCCCGTCAAAGTTCTCATCGTCGACGATTCTCCCGTGATCCGGATGACCATGTCCGAGTTGCTCGCCTCCGATCCGGAAATCCAGGTGCTCGGCGCCGCAGCCGAC
>MWDT01000490.1 GCA_002070825.1 Verrucomicrobia bacterium ADurb.Bin122 | reverse complement strand
CGGCAAGGGCTTCGCCGTCGTCGCCTCAGAAGTCCGCAAACTCGCTGAACGCTCCCAGACCGCCGCCGGCGAGATCTCCAAACTCTCCTCCTCCTCCGTCGAGATCGCTGAGGCCGCCGGCTCCATGCTCGACAAACTCGTCCCAGATATCCGCAAAACCGCAGAACTCGTCAAAGAGATCACCGCCTCCTCCGAGGAACAAAACACCGGCGCATCCCAGATCAACAAGGCCATCCAGGAACTCGACAAAATCATCCAGCAAAACGCCTCCGCCTCTGAGGAACTCGCCTCCGCCTCCGAGGAGCTCGCCTCTCAGGCCGAACAACTCCAGAGCACCATCGAGTTCTTCAAGGTCGACTCACAAGCCGCTCGCATCGCCTCCTCTCGCACCTCGCCGGCAGCACAGAAAGTATTGCCGGCAGCCCGCGCCCGCATGGCCGCAAGCATCCGCACCACCTCCGATCTCAAACTCTGAAGGGTTCAATTATGAGCGTCGCGGACGTGACCAGTGCACTGACGCCGCAGCAGTTCGCGGATTTCAGCACCTTCATCGCGCAGCATCTTGGGATCAAGATGCCCCCCTCGAAGCAGGTGATGCTGCAAAGTCGCCTGCACCGGCGGCTGCGTGAGCTTGGGCTGGAAAGTTTCGCAGAGTACCACGAACGATTCTTCCGAGACGAGGCCGCCCAGGCCGGGGAGATCGAGCACCTGCTCAATCTCGCGACGACCAACAAGACGGACTTCTTCCGCGAGCCCGAGCACTTCGACATCCTTTCGCGCGAAGTCCTGCCTCGATGGCTCCATCAGCCCACCGGTTCGGTCTTCCGGGTGTGGTGCGCCGGTTGCTCCACCGGAGAGGAACCGTACACCCTCGCCATCACCCTGATGGAGGCGCGCGCCCGGCAACCCTTCGAGTTCTCCATCCTCGCGACCGACGTCAGCACGCGCGTGCTCCAGCACGCCCGCACCGCCATCTACACCGAGGAGCAAATCGCCCCCATTCCGCAACCGCTCCGCACAAAATATCTCCTCCGCAGCCGCGACCCGGAAAAACGCCACTATCGCATCGCCCCCGAAGTGCGGGCCAGCGTGCGCTTCGGGCACCTCAACTTCCTGTCGTCCCAGTACGGGCTGCGCGAGCTGATGGACGTCGTTTTTTTTCGCAATGTCATGATCTACTTCGACCGTCCCACACAGACGGACGTCGTCACCAAGATCTGCCATCATTTGCGGCCCGGCGGGCATCTCTTTATCGCGCACTCCGAGTCGCTTCAGGGCCAGCCGCTACCACTGCGCCTCCTCGGCCCGGCCTTCTTCCAACACGATCCCTCGGTCCTGCGCACATGAGAAACACCGGGTTCATCGCACCGCCCGCCCCAGACTGCGACGTCGTCTTCGCCGAAGCCACCCTATGGGCCGGCGATATCGTCGCGGACAAGACCCCCGTGCGCATGTCGACCGTCCTAGGCTCCTGCGTCTCCGTCTGCCTGTACGACCCGGCCAAACGCTGGGGCGGCATGAACCACTTTCTTGTCCCCAAGGGGGGCACCACGGCGATCCACGGCGACTGGGCCGTGGCCCACCTCGTCGAACGCATGCACGAGCTCGGCAGCCCGGCACGCAATCTTCAGGCGAAGATCTTCGGAGGCGGCAGCCCTCTCCGCCTCGCCAACGAGGAGTACGCCGTCGGCTCCGCCAATGTCGCCGTAGCACGCCATATGCTCGCCTCCTACAACATCCCCATCGTGGCCGAGCGCGTCGAGCACGGCGGCGGCCTGCGACTTTTTTTCGAAAACTGGACCGGCACCGTGTGGGTCCGCCTGCACGCATCCAAAGGAGCCTGATATGCAAAACCCCGTCAAAGTCCTCATCGTCGACGACTCGCCCGTGATCCGGATGACCATGTCCGAGTTGCTCGCCTCCGATCCGGAAATCCAGGTGCTCGGCGCCGCAGCCGAC
>MWDT01000489.1 GCA_002070825.1 Verrucomicrobia bacterium ADurb.Bin122 | reverse complement strand
TCGCTATCGACCGAGATGCAGTTGAAGGAGCGATCGACGACGCGCGAGAGGATCGCGCGCAGCGTGTCGCGCGGCACGACGAGGTCGGTCATGATGTACACCAGCATCGTGGCCATGTTGGGCTCGATCATGCCGGCGCCCTTGGCGATGCCGACGATGCGGCCGCCGCCGAGCTGCACGCTGCGGATTTTCGGATAAAGATCGGTGGTGACGATACCCTCGGCGGCCGGGAGCACCGAGCTGTTGGTCAACGCCTCAACGGCCTTGGGCAACGCGGGCAGCATGGCATCGACGGGCAGCGTCCAGCCGATGACGCCGGTCGAGCTGGGGAGCACCTGGCCGGCGCTCAGGCCGAGCTGTTTCGCGAGTTCGCCGCAGAGTCGCTCGGAGGCTTCGACGCCGCCGGGCGCGCAGACGTTGGAAATTTTGTTGTTCACCAGGATCGCGCCGAGCGTGGGCTCGGAGAGCCGGGCGCGGCCGACGATCACGGGGGCGCCGGGAAACGCGTTCTTGGTAAACACAGCCGCGAAGTCCGGCGTGGGCTTGTCGAGCGCGATGAGCGTGAGCGTCATCTTCGCGGGCTTCGGCGCCTCGCGTGGCACGAAGTCAAAACGTGTGGTGCCGACACGGAATCCGGCCGGCAAGGTGGCGTGTTGCGCGAGCCAGTTGCGATGCGCGTCGCGCGAGGAGAATGAGAGGGCGGTGCTTGGCACGGTGAGCAGAAGTGAGCGTCAACGGCGGGCGAGTGAAGCCGATTTTCCGGACGCCGATTTGTTTTAACGGCCCAAAGTTTTTGGGGATGGGCGAAAATTGTGATGGAAACGCGAGCCGCGAGTGCGGTAGAGCATCTGCTTTCTTCCATAGAAACGTGAACGTTTCCCATCCTTCCACCCATTCCGCGGCCGCTGGTCGCGTGCTTTGACGGCCATGAAAATCGCTGAGATTACCGCCAAGGCCAAGGTGCTCCTCGAAGCACTTCCCTACATCCAGGACTTCCGCGGCTCCACCTTCGTGGTGAAGTATGGCGGCAGCTTCATGGATGATCCCAATCCAGAGGTCCGCAACCGCGTGGCCTACGACATCGCCTTTCTCGCGGCGGTCGGCATCAACGTCGTCGTCGTGCACGGCGGCGGCAAGGCCATCACCAAGGCGATGCAGGAGTCGGGCTTGAAGGCCAATTTCATCAACGGTCTGCGCGTGACCGACGAGCCCACGATTCAAATCGTGAAGAAGACGCTCGACGAGATCGTCAACCGCGACGTCTGCGCCGCCGTTTCGCTCGCCCAGGGCAAGCCGAAGGGCCTTGCTGGCGACAGCGTGCTCGTCTGCGAAAAGCTCACCGTCGATGACAACGGCAACGAGGTCGATCTCGGCTTCGTCGGCGACGTCACCGAGGTGAAGGCCAAGCTCATCAAAAAGGAGATCGCCGATGGTTTCATCCCGATCATCTCGCCGGTGGCTGAGGGCCTCGACGGCAAGCCGTACAACATCAACGCCGACACGGCGGCCGGCCGCGTGGCCAGTGCGTTGCGTGCCCGCCGCCTCGTCTACATGAGCGACGTGCCTGGACTGCTTTCCGATCCGAAGGACCCGACCTCGCTCATCTCCACGCTGAAAGTTGGCCAGGTCGATGAGCTCAAGAAAAAGGGCGTCATCGACAAGGGCATGCGTCCGAAGGTCGGGAGCGCGGTCCGCGCCCTGCAGGAGGGCGTGCAACGTGTGCACTTCATCGACGGCCGCCTGCCGCACAGCTTGTTGCTCGAAATCTTCACCGACAAGGGCATCGGCACCGAGATCGTCCACGGCTGAGTCCGTCCATCGGCATGAGATCGCAGGCGCTTGGCGCCTGCGTTGAGCCGTTAACCTGTCACGTGTATTCCATCATGAGCCAACAAACCCAAGTCCGCACCAACGTCGCCGATCTGTACGACGCGCATGTTTTGCAGAGCTATGCGCGCGCC
>MWDT01000488.1 GCA_002070825.1 Verrucomicrobia bacterium ADurb.Bin122 | reverse complement strand
ATCCACCGGTACGTGTGGCGCTTGGGCTGCGCCGGCTGGCTGTCGGCGCCCGCCTGCGGCGCCAGCCGGCTCCAGAGAGTCATGAGCATTGCCGCACACACGAACCCACCGAGCGTGCGGATGTACGCGGCGCTGATGGCGTCGGTGGACTGGCCGGCGAGCGCGGCCACGTCGTTGGCCTTGCGGCTAAGCACGGCGCCGAGGCCCTGGCAGGCGGCCGAGCAGACGCCAAGCACCAGCCCGAGCGGACGCACCGCCACCGTCTTTTTACCTGGGAAAAACGCCACCGCCACGCCCACGAGGATCGTCGTGCTCCAGACGATTTGCGCGGGCGAGAGGGTGGTGCCGAGCCAGAGCCACTCGGCGAGCGCCGCGATCGGCGTGGCGAGGCACTGCGTCATGAGCACGCTCAGTCGCGCGCCGACCATCGGCATCCCGTAGAAAAGTGCGATGTCGCCCAGCCCCATGCCGAAGAGCCCGCTCAACAAAAACCAGCCCGTGCCCGCGTGTGCGAACCCGCTGCCCGCCGTGTGCGCGTAGAGCGCGAGGAGCGCCAGGGCCAGCGCCAGCCGCGTGAGGTTGGCGCGGACGGGGCCCACCGCCGCGATCGACTTGCGCGCGGAGATCGCCGAGATCGACCAGAGCAGTGTCGTGAGAAAGGCCGGGAGCATGGGAGGCCCACGATTGGCAGGGCAACATGCCCAACGGCACAAGCGCGGAGTCTACGCGCCCGTTGCACATTTTAAGCTTTAGAGTCGCACCCCGCCGGTCCTAGCTTCGCGCACCATTTCTCCCATGAAAGCCAAACGCAGCGCCAAACGCCCTGAAGACATCAACGCCGCCCTCGCGGCCAAGAAGGGCCCCATCTCGCAGTTCCTCGCGAAGAACTATCACCACTTCAATGCTGCCTCCCTGCTCGACGCCGCCAAGGGCTATGAGACCCACCTGAAGGCCGGCGGCAAGATGCTCGTCACCCTCGGTGGCGCCATGTCCACCGCCGAGCTCGGCATCACCCTCGCCGAGATGATCCGCCAGGACAAGGTCCACGGCATCGTCTGCACCGGCGCCAACCTCGAAGAAGACATCTTCAACCTCGTCGCGCACGACTACTACGAGCGCGTCCCCGGCTATCGCGACCTCACCCCCGCCGACGAGCAGGCGCTGCTCGCCCGCCACATGAACCGCGTCACCGACACCTGCATCCCCGAGATGGAGGCCATGCGCCGCATCGAGCACATCGTGCTCGAGGAATGGGTGAAGGCCGACAAGGCCGGCGAACGCTATTTCCCGCACGAGTTCATGTACAAGATTCTGCGCGGCGGTAAGCTCAAGAAGTCCTACCAGATCGACCCGAAGAACTCCTGGATGCTCGCCGCCTGCGAGAAGAACCTCCCGATCATCGTCCCCGGCTGGGAAGACTCGACCTTGGGCAACATGTACGCCGGCCACACCATCACCGGCGACGTGAAGAACGTGCACACCGTGCGCACCGGCATCGAGTACATGCAGTGGCTCGCCGAGTGGTACACGAAGACCGCCAAGAAACTCCGCAACGGCGAAGGCTCCATCGGCTTCTTCCAGATCGCCGGCGGCATCTCGGGCGACTTCCCGATCTGCGTCGTGCCGATGCTGCACCAGGACCTCCAGCGCACCGGCGTGCCGCTCTGGGGCTACTTCTGCCAGATCAGCGACTCGACCACCAGCTACGGCAGCTACTCCGGCGCCGTGCCCAACGAAAAGATCACCTGGGGCAAACTCGCCGCCACCACGCCGAAGTTCATCGTCGAAAGCGACGCCACCATCGTGGCTCCGCTCATCTTTTCGTGGGTGCTCGGCCACTAAGCCACCCGCCAACGTTTTCTCCTTCAGCCGCGCGCTCATCCCGCGCGGCTTTTTCGTGCCCAACCACCGCCCCGCTCGGGCCTTGCCGCCGGCGCCCTTTGTCCTTCAACTCGCCGGCACCC
>MWDT01000487.1 GCA_002070825.1 Verrucomicrobia bacterium ADurb.Bin122 | reverse complement strand
GCGGACGAGTTCGTAGGGAACTTCTGCGCTTAATTTCGGGAGTGTTGCCACGAAGTCACACACGATGCCCTGGCGCGGAAGGCTGGCAAGAACGCAAACGCGCACTTGGCACGAAATCTGAACCGGCCGAGGGGACGTCAGCGGGTCGCTTCGTGCAGCGCGACAATGCCGAGGGCGAGCGCCGAGGCTTTTGCGCTGGTGAACCCGGCGGCCTTGAGCTCTTCGCTCAGCGCGGGGCGCCCGGGAAATGCTTCAATGCTCTCGTTTAAATAGATATACGCCGCCTTGTCGCCTGTCACGCGTCCGGCGATCCAAGGGAGCAGGTGCCGCAGGTAGAAAAGGTACACGGGGCGGAACCACGGGTACGGTTGCGAAAACTCCAGGACGAAGAGCTGCCCGCCGGGGCGGAGCACGCGGCGCATCTCGGAAAGCGCCCGGTGGCGATCGGCCATGTTGCGCAGCCCGAATGAGATGGTGACGGCGTCAAACTCGCCGTCTGGGAGGGGGAGGGCGAGCCCGTCGCCCTGCTGGAAGGTCACGTGGTCGTAGCGGGGTGCGGCGGCGGCCCGTTTGGCGACGGCTTCATCGAGCATCGGCTGGCAGAAATCCATGCCGAGCAGGCGCGTCTCGGCGGGGAGTTTGCGCGCGAGGGCAAAGGCCACGTCGCCGCTGCCGGTGGCCAGATCGAGCACGGCCCGCGGCCGGCCCCGGTGCACGGCCCGCACCAGACGCCAGCGCCACCACACGTCGAGCCCGAAGCTCAGCAGCCGATTGGCCAGATCGTATCGGCGGGCGATACGCGAGAACATGGAATTGACGGCAATCGGGTCGGGCATGGGAACGAAACGCTGGGTTTAGTGACTTACGTCGCAAGAGGGAAACCCTAGTTACTTAACTTACGTAATTTTACCTAACTCAGAAACCTTTCAGACGATTGACCTAATCTAAATTCAAGGAGTAACTTCCAATCTCTTAAGAAAGCTTCCAACCAAGGTACTCTATGTCCACTAACCTCACAAAACGCGAAATCGTTCTCGATATCTACAAAAAGACGAACTTCCCCCAGAAGCAAATCGTCGAAACCGTCCAGCTGACGCTCGACATCATCCAGCAGGCACTGGCCGATGGTCGTAACGTCGAGCTCCGCAACTTTGGCGTCCTCGAAGTGCAGCGCCGCAAGTCCCGCATCGGCCGCAATCCGAACAAGCCGGAGGCCGAGGTGGTCATCCCGGAGCGCGCCGTCGTCAAGTTCAAGGCCGGCAAGATTCTCAAGCAGCAGCTGGTCAAGATCGACCTCAACAAGCTGTAATCCAATTAGCTGTTCGTACTCTCCAAGCCGGAGTGCCCTGTGCGCTCCGGCTTTTTTTGTCCCCACTGCGGCGAATTTTGGGTCGCGCCGCCCACGCACACTGCGCAACGTCGCGCCTTTCCCATGGCTACGTTTCAGACTCTGCCCGGATTCCGCGAATTCTATCCCGACGCTCTGGCGCGTCGCAGTCACATCTTCCGCCTCTGGCGGCAGGCGGCCCATACTTTCGGGTTTCAAGAGTACGATGCCCCCGTGCTGGAACCCCTCGAACTCTACAAGGCCAAGTCCGGCGACGAGATCGAGCAGCAGCTCTTCAGCTTTACCGACAAGGGTGGGCGCGACGTCGCCCTGCGCCCGGAGATGACGCCCACCGTCTGCCGCCTCGTGGGCGACAAGGCCGCCGCGCTCAAGCGCCCGATCAAGTGGTTCTCCATCGGCGAATTTTACCGCTACGAGCGCATGCAGAAGGGCCGTGGCCGCTGCTTCTTCCAGTTCAACGCCGACATCTTCGGCGAGCCCGGCCCCGAGGCCGAGACCGAGCTCATCGGCCTCCTCGTGCGCAGCCTCAGCGCGTTTGGCCTCACCGAGGCCGATTTCTACATCCGCCTGAGCGACCGCAATCTCTGGTTCTACTATCTGGAGGCGCTCGGCCTCGACGA
>MWDT01000486.1 GCA_002070825.1 Verrucomicrobia bacterium ADurb.Bin122 | reverse complement strand
GCAGGTCCCCGGCGTGACCGCCGCCTCGCCCGGACTTGAGACGCGCGTGCTGGTCGAGAACCGCCGCCGCGTCGTTGCCCCGCTGTTGGTCGGCACCGACCCGCAGCGCGCGCGCCAGGTCATGAAGCTCGATACCCTCGTGGCCGGCGACTTTTCGCTCGAGGGCGACGCCGTGGTGCTGGGGGTCGATCTGGCTGCCGACCTCGGCGTCCGCGTCGGCGAAGACCTTCTGGTCTACTCGCCCATGAACCTCGTCACCCAGGACGAAGTCTATTTCCCGGAGCGCCTCACCGTCACCGGCATCTTTGACTCCGGCCAGCGCGATTTCGACTCCGGCTTCATCATCACCTCCATCGCCGTCGCGCGCGACCTGATGGGTATGCGCTCCGGCGTCTACTCGATCCACCTCAAGGTGAAGGACCCCCAGAACACCGCCGCCTTCACCCGCGTCGTGGACGAGGTGCGCGCGCGTGTTCCGGTCTACGCCGTGCGCACTTGGCAAGAGATCGACAGCCAGCTCTTCAACGCCCTCGCGGTGGAGAAGAACATGATGGTCATCCTCCTGATGTTCATCACCGTCGTCGCGATCTTCTGCGTAACCAACACGCTGATCGTGCTGACCGTGCAGAAAACCGACGAGATCGGTCTGCTTAAAGCGCTCGGCTTCTCCTCGCGCCAGGTGATGGGGGCCTTTGTGCTGCACGGCTGGATCCAGTGTCTGGTCGGCACCGCGCTCGGCATCGGCGCCGCACTGCTGATCCTGGAGAATCTCCACGCGCTGGTCGATCTGCTGGCGCGCTGCGGCGTGGAGGTCTTCCCGAAAAGCGTCTACGGCCTGGCCGAGATCCCGTGGCGCGTGGTGCCGCGCGAGGTGGTCCATGTGGCCGTGTCTGTGATTCTTTTCTGCACCGTCGCCAGCTTCCTGCCGGCCTGGCGCGCCGCCCGCATGGACCCGGTCACCGCCCTGAGGAAAGAGTGATGCTCGACGCAACCGACCTCCACAAGACGTATGTGCTGCCCCACAAGCGGGTCGAGGTGCTGAAAGGCGCCGCGCTGCGCGTGGCCCAGGGCGAGCGCGTCGCCATCGTCGGCCGCAGCGGCGCCGGCAAGAGTACGCTGCTGCACGTGCTGGGCGGGCTCGACCGGCCCGACGCGGGCGAGGTGAGCATCGACGGCCAGCCGCTCTACGCGCTCTCGCAGCGCCGCCGCACCGCTTTGCGCGCCGCCAAGATCGGCTTTGTCTTCCAGTCCTACCACCTGCTCTCCGAGATGGACGTGACCGAGAACGTCATGTTGCCGGCCATGACCGGCGTGCTGCGTCTCTCGCGCCGCCAGGTGCGCCAGCGCGCGCTGACGCTGCTGGAGCAGGTGGGGCTGGCCGACCGCGCCACCCACATGCCGCTCGAACTCTCCGGCGGCGAGCAGCAGCGCGTGGCGCTGGCGCGTGCGCTCATCACCGATCCTGCCTTGATCTTGGCCGACGAGCCCACCGGTAACCTCGACCGCCTGACCGGCGGGCAGATCATGGAGCTGCTCTTCGGGCTCTCCTGCTCGCGCGCGCTCTCGCTCGTCATGGTCACCCACTCGCCCGAGACCGCCGCCCTCTGCGACCGCGTGCTTGAGCTTCGCGACGGCCTGCTCCAAACCCCGTAGGCCTTCCCCTTCCCGGCCACAGTCTGGCGCAAGGACGCCAAGGGCCCGGGTGACACGGGGCCGCGGTCAGCGTCCTCGCGCACTGCCGCATCCGGTGAGGTGAGAGACGGAGTCGCCCCGAACGGGTTCTATGGTGCCATTCGTGGCGGATATGGCACGATAAGCGGCAAAAGTGGCACAATGAATGAGCAGCGCGTTCTTTGTGCGTGCCGCGAAAAGCGAGCGGTGACTGTTGACGAGCTGACGGTCCGGCTGGGCGTTTCCGCCCGGACCGTCAAAAGGGCGCTTGCCGCCTTGCAGGTCAGGGGGCGCCTCCGTCGCG
>MWDT01000485.1 GCA_002070825.1 Verrucomicrobia bacterium ADurb.Bin122 | reverse complement strand
GCCTGACGCACCACTTGCAGGTAATAGTAAACGGCGATGGCCGAGTTGATCATCGCGATGATGACGAGCGCCAGGTGGCCTTGCGCGAGGGCGCCGGTCAGCAGGCCGAGTTTCGCCATGAAGCCGACGAAGGGCGGGATGCCCGCGAGGCCAAAGACACCCACGAGCAGCGTCACCGCGAGGAGCGGCGAGCGGCGGTGCAAGCCGGCGAGGTCGGAGATGGCGATGTTGGTGCCGTCGCGCGACACGCGGGTGATCACCACGAAGCAGGCGAGCACCATGAGCACGTAGCCGGAGATGTAGAAGATGGTGGCGGAAAAGCCGGTGGCGTTGAGCGCCACGAGACCGACCAGCGCGTAGCCGGCGTGCGCGATGCCGGAGAAGCCGAGCAGGCGCTTGAAGTCTTTTTGCACGAGCGCCACGAGGTTGCCGTAGAACATCGACGCGATCGCCAGGCCCGTGAGGAGCGTGGCCACGGTGTGGTTACCCGGACCGGCGAGCGAGACGAGGCGGACGAGCACGGCGACGGCGCCGAGCTTGGGCAACGTGGAGACGAAGCCGGCGGTCTCGTTGGAGGCGCCTTGATAGACGTCGGGCGTCCAGAAGTGGAAGGGGAAGACGGCGAGTTTGTAGTAGAGGCCGCAGCAGGTCATCGCGAGGCCGGCGGTCGCCAGCGGAGAGGTCGCGAAGAGCGGGGCGAGTTTCTCCACCATGCCGGGCAACGAGGTCGTGCCGGTGAGGCCGTAGAGATAGCTCAGGCCGAAGAACATGATGCCGTTGGCGGCGACGCCGAACATGATGTACTTGATGGCCGACTCCATCTGGAGGCGGAAGCCCGCGCGCTCGCGGCGCATCGCCACCATCAGGTAGAGCGGGAACGACGAGAGCTCCAGGGCGACGATCATCGTGAGCGCATCGACGCAGCTCACGAGGGTGACGAGGCCGATGGCGCTGAGCGTCAGGAAGAGGAAGTACTCGGCCTTGATGCCGTCGCGGATGTCGGGGAGATCGGCGCTGAGCAGCGCGACTCCGACGAAGCCGCCGAGGAGCACGACCTTCAGCAGTTGGGAAAACGCATCGACGCGGTAGGCGCCGTCGAAGAGCACGGCGTGTTGCCCGACGCCGATCACGGCGGCAATGGCGGCGGCGAGGCCGACGATCAGGGTGAGCCGGCGCGCCAGCGCGCCCTGCGATTCGCCGAGCGTCACGCAGAAGAGGCCGAGGGCCCCGGCGAGCAGCACGAGCTCAGGAAGAAAAGCCAGTAGGAACGAGGTCATGGCGACGGACTAGAAGCGGTTGGCTTGTTCAAGCAGGTGCTGCACGGTGGCGTGCATCACGCGAACGAAGGGCTGCGGCTGGAGGCCGATCCAGAAAACGAAGACGAGGAGCGGCGTGAGCGTGACGATCTCGCGGAAGTTGAGGTCCGCGAGGCCGGAGTGGTCGGGGTTTTGCGTGCCGCCATACGCGAGGCGTTGCAGCATGCGGAGATTGTAGGCGGCGGCGGCCACGATGCCGGGGACCGCGCAGACGAGCACCCATTTCGAGACGGCGAAACCGCCGGTCATGACGAGGAACTCGCCGATAAAGCTGTTGGTGCCGGGGAACGCCATCGAGGAGAGGCAGAACACGCCGAGGAAGGTGGCGAGGATCGGCAGGCGTTTGCCGATGCCGGCCGCCTGCGCGAGGTCGCGGGTGTGGATGCGCTCGTAGATGAAGCCGACGCAGATGAAGAGCGCGCCGGTCGTCACACCGTGGTTGAGCATGATGAGCGTGGAGCCCTCGATACCGTTCATGTTGAGCGAAAAGATGCCGAGCGTGGCGAAGCCCATGTGGCCGACGGAGGAGTAGGCCACGAGTTTCTTCATGTCGGACTGGGCGAGCGCGGCGCAACCGCCGTACACGATGCCGGCGACGGAGAGCCACATGAGCGCGGGCGCGAAGTGGTGCGCGGCGAAGGGCGTGATCGTGAGGCCGAA
>MWDT01000484.1 GCA_002070825.1 Verrucomicrobia bacterium ADurb.Bin122 | reverse complement strand
CGCTCCGTGCCCTTGAACAGCATGTGTTCGAGAAAGTGCGAAAGGCCCGCGCCGAGGTACGCGTCTTCATGCAGGCTGCCGGTCTTCACCCAGACCTGCACCGAGGCGAGCGCGGCCGAACGGTCCGGCTTCACGATCAACGTGAGGCCGTTCGCGAGCTCCTCGCGCGTGACAGGCTCGGACCAGAACGGGGTGAGCAGACGAAGATCGGTCGAAACGGAGGCGGACATGGGCGGGAAATCGGGTTGTTAAAAAGCCGCCAGAGTCGCTCCGGCGGCAGGGAAATATCGAGGCCTTCTCAGGCCTTGTCGGACGGCGGATGCGCCCGGCGCTTGGCCGGCAGAAACGGCTCCTCAAACGCGGCGTCAAACGTGTAAGTCGACGCGAAATCCTCCTTCTTGTCCTGCTCGGTTTTACTGAGGATGCCATACTCGATCAGGTTGAAGACGATCTCTCCAAAATCCTCGCACCGGCGCACGCCCCACGACTCCAGCACGGTCTTGGTGAGCGGGCCAAACTGCTCAAGGGAGTACACCCGCAGCCCATCCAGCAACTCCTGTCCGGTGATGTGCCGGGACTGCGACGCACGCGCCCGGTCGCGCTTTTGCATCTCGCACACGGCATAATCCAACCCACTTCGGACAAACGCATAAGCACGTTTGTCGTAGCGGCTATCTTCCTTGCGGATTTGGTCAACGATCACGGCGAAATCAGGATCTTGCATGCGGAGAGGCCGGCAGATTGAGCACACCGGCTCGCAACGCGCAACACCGCGCCGCGCCCGCACAGAATGCGTAACGGCAAGGTACGTAATTCTCCGTAAAGAAAGTGTAACAAAAACCCTCGCAAGGACCGCCCCCTGTAGTGCATAGAAATTACAATATTTCACCCTCACTTTCTCATGATTGCATCCACACAGACGAACCACCCGATGACTGGCATCATCGCCCGGGCCGACGCCCAGGTGCCCCAAACAGCATCGCAGCTGGATGAGGCATGCGCCCGGCTCAAGGCCGCCGGCCTGCGTATCACCCAGCCTCGCATCGCAATCCTTTCCGTTCTCCTCGAACAAGTTCATCCAGTCAGCATCGAGGCGATCTTCCACGGGCTCGAAACCAAATCCTGCGATCTCGTCACTGTCTACCGCTGCCTCGCTGCATTCGAAGAGGTCGGCCTCGTGCGCCGCTCCTTCTCGCACAACGGCACCAGCCTCTACGCAATGGCCCTCTCCGGCGAAGGCCGCTTCCACGTCCTTTGCAAAGAGACCCAGCAGGTCGAGGAAATCGACGGCGCCCCCGCCGACCAACTGCGTGCCGCCATCAAACGCGTCCAGGAGTCCCTCGTCGCCCGCGGCTACAAGGATGTCGCGTACTCCGTCGAGTTCTTCGGTGTCTCGCAACAGGCCACGGCCAAGCTCGCGCCCATCGCCAAGGCCACCGCTCCGGCGCTTCAAACCGTCTGAACCCGCGCTCGCGCGTTTTCGCTCCAGCCGCACGCCCACCGTGCGGCTTTTTTGTGCCCTGGCACCACCAGGCCGAATACGTGGGCTTGAGCCACCGCCGATTCCAAGCAACGATTGCCCCATGCCCCCCGATCTCCCCGCCGCCCCCCTGCCCCCGTGGAAAAGCGAACTCGATGCGATCATCGGAGCCCGCCACGGCGGAGCCGGCGCCACCCTGATCCAGCGCCTCCGCGAGCTCGACCAGCGCTACCCCAACGTCGCCGAGATCAATTTCCAACTCGCCTGGACCTGCGAGATCCTCGACCGCACCCGCGAAGCCGTCGCCTACTACGAAAAAGCCCTCACCCTCGGCCTCACGCCCAACGATCACGCCGCCGCACTCCTCGGGCTCGGCTCCTCCCTGCGCACCATTGGCGAATCCGCGCGCGCAGTGGAAACGCTGCGCACCGCGCGCACCCTCTTCCCAGACAACCACGAGTTCGGCGTCTTTCTCGCGCTCGCCCTGCACGACACCAAACA
>MWDT01000483.1 GCA_002070825.1 Verrucomicrobia bacterium ADurb.Bin122 | reverse complement strand
GTGGTTCTTGGCCGCGCCGCGCACCATGGTCGGCCCGCCGATGTCGATGAGCTCGACCGACGGCTCGGAGCTGAACGGGTAGAGGTTGACCGCCACCAGGTCGATGCCGACGATGCCGTGGGTGTCCATGTCGGCGACGTGGGACGGGTCGTCACGGTCGGCCAGGATCCCGCCGTGGATGGCCGGGTGCAGCGTGACCACCCGGTGCCCGAGCATGTCGGCGAAGCCCGTGACCTGCTCGGTGGGGATGACCGGAAGGCCGGCATCGGCGAGCACCTTGGCGGTCCCGCCCGAGCTGACGAGCTCCCAACCCAGCTCGACCAGCGCCCGGCCGAGGTCGACCATGCCGGTCTTGTCGTAGGCCGACAGCAGGGCTCGGCGAACCGGGGCGGTGTCGTTGTCGGAGCCTGGGTGGGGGACGGGACGCCTGGCTGAAATGGGACGTGCTCGGGCTTGGCTGCAGAGGCGGAAGCCGGAATGAAGACTCGGAAGGTACTGCCGCGTCCCGGCTGGCTCTCGACGCGGATGAAGCCGCCGTGTTGTTGCACGATGCCTTGGACGGCGGCGAGGCCGAGACCGGTCCCGGGTCCTGCCGGGCGGGTGGTGAAGAATGGATCGAAGATCTTTTGGCGTATCTCGTCGGGGATGCCGGATCCGGTGTCGCTGACTGCGAGGCAGACATACGGGCCGGCGCGGCGCGAGGGGAGGGTGTTCGCCTCTTCGTGCGCGATGAAGGTGTCTTCGATGGTCACCGTGATGCGGCCGCCCGGCGGCATGGCGTTGCGCGCGTTGAGGCAGAGGTTGCCGGCGACCTGCTCGATCATTGCGGCGTCGGCATGGATGGGCCTGCTGGCGGAGGATGGCGCGAGGTCGATGGTGCAGGTGGGGCCGACTCGCGCGGCGAGCCTGGGCAGGGCATCCCGGAGCACTGTGGCGAGGTCGAGATCGGCGAGATGCAGGCTTTGTTTGCGGCAGTAGGTATAGAGCTGGCGCGTGATGTGGATGCCCCGTTGGGCGGCCTGTTCGATCTGGTCGAGGTATTCGGCGAGCTCCGAGGGCGAGGCCTGCGGGTCTCGTGCAAACGAGGTGTTGGCCAGGACAATCTGGATGAGATTGTTGAAGTCGTGAGCCACACCAGTGGCGAGTTTCTCCGTGACTTCGACGCGTTGGGTGCGGCCGAGCGCCTCCTCCATGGCCAGGGCCCGGGTGACATCGCGGGCGACCACGATGAGGCATTGAGTTTCGTGGTGGTCGTTGAGCAGGGGAATGACGGAGATTTCCTCGGTGAAGGGCGTGCCGTCCTTGCGTTTGTTTTGGAAACGTCCGCGCCAGCTGCGTCCGCCTTGCAGTGAGGGCCAGAGCTCGGGAATCAATGGGGCGGTGTCCGGGGCGTGTCGGAGCAATGGGAGGGACGTGCCGGCGACTTCGTCGAGCGTGTAGCCGGAGTTGCGCTCGAAGGCCGGATTGGCGTGGCGGATGCGTCCCTCGGGATCGGTGACGACGATGGCTTCGTCGGCCTCTTCAATGGCGGCGGCGAGCTCCTGCCGGCGTGCGCGCTCATGCTGGAGCTCGGTGATGTCGGAGACGAAGAGGATGGCTCCGTCTGCCGTGCCCCTCGGGGTGGGGAGGGGCGTGAGCTGGAGCTCCCCCCAGCGGGTGCCCAGCGCGAGGATACTCCGGCTTTTTTCGCCGTTGAGGGCGCGGCGTAGCCGGTCGCCGAAGTCCGACGTGGTTTTGAAAATATCGAAGGCGCTCTTCCCGACGATCTGGCCAGGGGGGAGGCCGAGGGCGTCGAGAGCGGTGCCGGTGATCATCGTGAAGACCCCGTCCTGGTTGAGGATGCCCACTGCGGCGGGAGCGGTGTCGAGTGCGGCGTGCAGATGAGCCTCGGCTTCGCGCCGGCGGGTGATGTCGGTCCCTTCACAGAGGATCTGGCAGATCTGCCCATCGGGGTCGCGCACCGGGGTGATCGTGCAGTCGATGATCTGGA
>MWDT01000482.1 GCA_002070825.1 Verrucomicrobia bacterium ADurb.Bin122 | reverse complement strand
CGGTGACGCCGTCGCCGCAATGGCGTTACCTGGGGCTGGCGCACGGTTCGTACGCGCTGTTCGAGACGTCGGCTGGACTGGTGTTGCTGGACCGGCGCGCGGCGCACGAGCGGGTGTGGTTCGAGCGGTTGCAGGAGCAGTTCCGCGAAGGCAGCGTGCCGAGCCAGCGCCTGCTGCTGCCGGTGCCGGTGGAGCTGGACCCGATCGCGAGCGTGCTGCTGCTCGACAAGCTCGCGTTTCTCAACGCCCACGGATTCGAGATCGTGGAGTTTGGGCGGAATTTCTTCCGAATCGAATCGGTCCCGGTGTGGATGGAGCCGGGCGACGCGGAGCCGTTTCTGCGCGATGTGCTCGGCGCGCTGCGCGAAGGGCGCATGCAGGAGCGCGAGGTCAATCTGGCCCGCGAGGAGCTGGCGCGGCTGGCCTCGGCCAAGGCCGTGCGGTTGCCCGCCGTCGTCTCGGAATCGGAGATGCGCGCGCTGCTCGCCCAGTTGCTGGCGACGCGGGCGCCATTGACCAGCCCGGCTGGCAAACCGACCTACATTGAGTTACATCACGGTGAACTCGCCCGCAGGTTTCAGAAATAAGTCGTCAACGTGCTGATGGTTGGCACGATTTGAGGTCTAGTTGGTCAACCTTTTCAATTTATCATGGCTGCTAATCCCACACCCAAAAACAAGAAGACCTCTGAAACGAAACCCGCCTCGCCGGTGACCCCGCGCGTCGCGACGGATTCGCGCCCGGAAGTGCTTCGTTCGCTGATCCTCCGCCACCTGAAATCGACGTTGGCGCGCGACACGCATACGGCGACCACGCGCGACTGGTGGATTTCCACGGCGATGGCTGTGCGCGACTACATCATGAAGCGCATGATCAAGACGCAGGGCGTGCACAACACCCAGAATGTCCGCCGCCTCTACTACCTCTCGCTGGAGTATCTCATGGGCCGTCTGCTCGGCACCAATCTGTACAACACCGGCTTGTACGAGGATACGAAGGAGGCCGTGCGCTCGCTCGGCGTGGACTTCAAGACCGTGCGCGCGCTGGAAGAGGACATGGGCCTGGGCAACGGCGGTCTCGGCCGCCTCGCCGCGTGCTTCCTCGATTCGCTCGCCACGCACGACTACCCGGCCATCGGCTACGGCATCCACTACGAGTACGGCCTGTTCAAGCAGGAGTTCGTCAATGGCAACCAAGTCGAGCATCCCGACAACTGGCTGATCTACGGTGATCCGTGGGAAGTCTGCCGCCCTGAGTACACGCTGGAAGTCCACCTCTATGGGGAGGTGATCAACGATTTCGACGACCGCGGCAACTCGACGCCCCGCTGGGTGAAGACGCAGAGCATCCTCGGCGTGCCCTACGACATTCCGATCGTGGGCTACGGCACCGAGACGGTGAACTTCCTGCGCCTGTGGGCCTCGAAAGCCACCAAGGAGTTTGACCTCGAAGCCTTCAACCGCGGCGGCTGGGTCGAGGCGGTGCGCGAAAAGGCACAGAGCGAGACCGTTTCCAAGGTGCTTTATCCGAACGATAAGACCGAAAACGGCAAAGAGCTGCGCCTGGTGCAGCAGTACTTCTTCGTCACCTGCTCGCTGCACGACATCATCCGCCGCCACCGCAAATGTGCCACCAACTCGTGGGACAACTTTGCCGACAAGGTGGCCGTGCAGCTCAACGACACGCATCCGGCCATCGCCGTCGCCGAGCTCCAGCGCATCCTCATCGACGAGGAGCACCTCTCATGGGACAAAGCGTGGGCCGTGGTGCAAAAGACCTTTGGCTACACGAACCACACCCTGATGCCCGAGGCGTTGGAAAAGTGGGGCGTGCCGCTGTTCGAGCGCGTGCTCCCGCGCCATCTCCAGATCATCTACGAGATCAACCACCGCCTCATGCTGGAGTGCGAGCGGAAGTGGCCCGGCGACATCAACAAGAAGCGCATCTGCTCCCTCATCGAGGAAGGCGGCACCAAGATGGTCCGCATGGCCAACCT
>MWDT01000481.1 GCA_002070825.1 Verrucomicrobia bacterium ADurb.Bin122 | reverse complement strand
TCACCTCAACGACATCGCCAAGGACCACCCCGAGTGGATGCTCGACGTCGTCGAGCGCTGGGACCGGAGCGATCCCGGCGTCGCGTGGGTCGTGCGCCACGCCCTGCGCACACTCGTGAAACGCGGCCACCCGCGCGCCCTCGCACTCTGCGGTGCCCGCGCGGCCGCCGCCGCCCACGTCAAAGTCGAGCAGTTCTCCGTCGGCCCCAAGCGCCTCAAGCTCGGCGAGCGTATCGAGCTGACCGCCACGCTCACCTCGACCGCCAAGTCGGACGAGACGCTGATCGTCGACTACGTGATCCACTACGTGCGCGCCAGCGGCACCTCGGAAAAGGTTTTCAAATGGAGCCAGCCCGTACTGGCGCCGCACGCCTCCGTGTCTCTGAAAAAGCGGCAGCAGATCCGCGACTTCACCACGCGCAAGCACCAGTCGGGCCGGCACCGCGTCGAGCTTCAGGTCAACGGGCGCCGGCTGGCCGAGGCGTTTTTCACTCTGACCGTCTGACGCGTGCTCAGGGTTATTTGGCGGCAGGCAGACGCACCAGCGTCGTCAGGCTGCGCGCCGGCAGATCGAGCGCGAGCGGCTCGGCACCGTTCACCCGCGCCGCGCTCTCCACGAGCCCGGCCTCCTCGATCGTCGTCACGCGGCGCCAGTCGCCAACGGGCAGCCCGGCGAGCGACGCGGTACGCGCTGCGCCGGTGTTGAGCACGTGCACCACCAGCTCGTCGTCCTTGGCAAACGCGCTGATCGCGACGTCTTCCTGATCGCTCGCGCTGGTGATCACGCGGCTCTTTTGAGGAGTCAGGTTGTTGAAATGCTTCATCAGCCAGAACCGCCCTGTCGGCTGCACCACGCCATCGGCGCCGACACGTGCCAGGCCGTAGTCATGCGTGAACTGCCAGTAAAGCGATGCCGTCGGCCTCGCGTACCGCAGCAGGTCCTGCGTCTGCCAGGCCTCTTTCAGCCCGTAGGCGTAGCTATCGTAGGTGCGGTTGCGGTAGGAGCCGGGATCGGTGCCGGCCTCGCCGACGATCAGCGGCAAATTCAGCCACGCGGCGACCTCCGCCCACGATTGGTACTGGGCCGGCGTGCCGCTGCCCCAACTGTGAAACGAAATCGCGCCGACGTACTGCATCGCCTCGGCGTCCGCCGCCGTCGCGAGCACGTACTTGTGCGAATCGCGCGGGTTGGCGGTGTCGCCAAGCAACATCTTCGTTTTCAGCCCCAGCTTCCGGAGATGCGCACCGATGCGCTTGATCGCCTCGCGCTGGCCCTCCGGCGTCAGCCCGATGCTCACACCCAGATCGGGCTCGTTGAAGGAAAACAGATCGGGCTCGGCGCCATAGTGCGTTTTCATGTGCAGCAGGTAGCTACCGATCAGATCGAGAAACTCGGGCCAGCGCTCGCCGGCGATCTGGCGGCCAAACGCCCCCATGGGCCGCTGGTTCGGATCGACGTAGAAACGCTCCGGCAGCCGCCACAGGCTGATGATCCACGGCGTGTCCTGTTTCTGGATGCGCGCGATGCGCTCGAAATCGCTGGTGAGCATCGGCGCGGGGTTGTCGCGCTGGAGATCCCAGAAGATCGCCTTCAACTCGTGGCGCGACCACGCAATCTTCATCGTCTCGAGCATGTAGGGCGTGACAGGCGTCTCCGTGCCCCAGCAGTAGTTGGCGCCAAATCCGTCGAAGGGATAGCCCGTCGATCCGGTGGCAATGGAGAGCGTCGCCGGCGACGCGTGGGCATGGCCGTCGAGCCGCAGGGAAACGCGCTCGACCACCGCCTCCGTTGCGAGCGGGCCGGTCCACAGGCGCACACGCAGCCGGTAGCTGCGCCCGTCGGCGTCCCAGCGGTCGGTGAGCGTCACTGCGCGGGATTGGCCCCACGAGGCCGAGAGAGTCCAGTTGCCCGCGGCATCCACGAAACGCAGCGTCTGCGCCTCGCCCCGGTAGAACGTGGCGTCGGCCGGCTTCTGCTCCGGCAGAGCGATGCCGGGCGATTCCACGCG
>MWDT01000480.1 GCA_002070825.1 Verrucomicrobia bacterium ADurb.Bin122 | reverse complement strand
GCAAAATCGTACCCGGCCTTGCTGCCCTGCAGCCGCTCGGCATTGGCGCGCGCCTTCTCCAGGTCGCCCGCCGAAGGTGCGCCCACGCGCAGCCGCGAAAACTCCCGCGCCAACGCAAATCGCGTCCGCTGGAGTTCGTTGACGGCCGCCGAGCTGGCCTGGTCGTAAAACTGGTTGCGCTTCTCCGTGTCGCCCGCCGCCTCGGCCACGGTCGCCTTCAACAGGAAATACCAACCGCGGTCGCCCGCGCTCAGCTCGTCGAGTTTAACCGCGTCGGCCTCCACGCGGGCCGAGGCACTACGCCCGGCATACTGGGCAACGAGCCCTGCGCGCAGATGCCACGCCGAGTTGCGCAGCCCGGTAAACTCATCGAGCGCCACCTCGGCGGCCTCCACCTGGCCATCGCTCAAAAGCGCCGTCACGAGCGACAGCCGCAGCTGCAGCCGGTCGCCCGCCGTCCCCACCGGGGCATCGAGCAGCTGCCGGTACAACCGGACGGCGATGGAGCTGAAGCCCATCTCCTGGGCGCGGTCCGCCGCTTCGAGCGTGACCGCCGCCTGGCCAGGCGAAAGCGTCTCCGCCGGAGCCGCGAGCAGCGGAGTCGGCGGGCGCAGCGGTGTCTGCGCACAAGCGAGAGGCGCGAGGACGGCGAGAGCGAGACAGGCAAGAAGTCGCGAACGCATGAAAGGTCGCCCCCACCTTGCGGGTCGCATGGAAACAAGCAACCGCGTTGTAATCACTATGCGCTCGCGCCAGATGCCTGCGTTGCCAATCTGGCACCATCCCACACCCGCCATGACCATCGCCCTCATCATCCTCGGCATCCTCGCCGCCATCGTCGTCGTCCTCGGCCTCTGGGTCGCCGGCATCTACAATTCCCTCGTCGCCCTCCGCAACCGTTTCAAAAACGCGTTTGCCCAGATCGACGTGCAGCTGAAGCGCCGCTACGACCTCATCCCCAATCTCGTCGAGACCGCCAAGGGCTACCTCAAGCACGAGCGCGAGACCCTCGAAGCCGTCATCAAGGCCCGCAACATCGCCGCCGCCGCCGCCCAGGCCGCCGCCGCCAATCCCGCCGATGGCAACGCCATGCGCGGCCTGCTCTCCGCCGAGACCGGACTCGCCGGCGCCCTCTCCCGCCTCATGGTCGTCTCCGAGGCCTATCCCGACCTGAAGGCCAACCAAAACATGATGCAGCTCACCGAGGAGCTCACCTCCACGGAGAACAAAATCGCCTTCGCCCGCCAGGCCTACAACGACTCCGTCATGGTCTATAACACGACGCGCGAGACCTTCCCCAACGTCATTTTCGCCGGCATGTTTGGCTTCCTCCCCGCCGAGCTTTTCAAGATCGAGGACCCCACCGAGCGCAACGCCCCCAAGGTCAGCTTCACCAGCTAATCCAGCGCCGCCCTCCCTCACGCCGGCCGCTCCACGTGGCCGGCTTTCTTTATGGATTTCTTCGAGGCCCAAGCCAGCGCCAAGCGCCGCACTTCGCGGCTGATGCTGCTGTTCATCCTGGCCGTGATCGGCGTGATCGCGGCTTGTTACCTGGCGGCCCTGATCGTCGTCGCCCGCGTCCGTCCCACGTCGGGTACGTGGCTCGTCTGGGACGGGAGCCTTTTCGGCGGAGTTTCCCTCGTCGTCTGCCTCATCACCGGCGGCGCGATGCTTTTCAAATGGCTGCAACTGCGCGCCGGCGGCTCCGTCATCGCCGAGATGGTCGGCGGCCGCCGCGTCGACCCGCAGTCGACCGACCTCGCCGAGCAGCGCCTGCTCAACATCGTCGAGGAGATGTCCATCGCCTCCGGCGTGCCCATGCCCGCCGTCTACCTCCTCGATGACGAGGGCGGGCTCAACGCCTTCGCCGCCGGCCTCACCACCAGCGACGCCGTCGTCGCCGTCACCCGCGGCTCCCTCGAAAAACTCTCGCGCGACGAGCTCCAGGGCGTCGTCGCCCACGAGTTCAGCCACATCCTCAACGGCGACATGCGCCTCAACGTGCGCCTGACCGCCGTCCTC
>MWDT01000479.1 GCA_002070825.1 Verrucomicrobia bacterium ADurb.Bin122 | reverse complement strand
GCCGACCGGGTGTTCGCCAATCTCGACGCGATCCGCCGCGAACTCACCGAGTAAACCGCCCTCAAGCGCGGCGCCTCGGCATGCGCACCCTTTTTCTGGCAACCGTGGCGACTCCACCCTTGCCATTGCCGGAAGGCGCGACTCATTTTCCGCAAACTGTCACCGCCAATAATAACTTCGTTCGCATGGCTGGTCTGATCTCCCGACTTCTCGATCCCTCCCGGATTCAACTCCAAGTGCAGAGCACCCGGCGTACGGCCGCCCTGAATGAAGTGGCACGCCTGCTCTCGGGGCATCCCGACGTGCTCAACTACGACGGTTTCTATCAGGCCCTTCTGGAACGCGATCGCCTCGACACCACCTGCCTGGGCAACGGCATCGCCCTACCCCACGCCCGCACCGAGCACACCAAGGCCATCGTCATGGCCGTCGGCCGCAGCACCACCGGCGTGCGTTTTGAAAACAGCGGCTCCTGCGGCGACACCGTCCACCTCATGTTCATGCTCGGCACCCCCAAGAACAAGCCGGGCGATTACCTGCAGGTCGTCAGCGCACTCTGTAAACTTCTCAAAGACGCCTCGCAGCGCGAGGCCCTCCTCGCCGCCACCACCCCTGAGGAGTTCATCCAACTCATCGTCGCGGCCGAGGCGAAACTCGCCGCCGGCGCCGCCTGAGCCTCCGGGCTCGACCGCCGCCGCCATCCAAATCTTGGCAACCCGCGCCAAATTTCCCTAATCCCTCCGGCGCGGTATGATTCAATCCTTCATTTTCAGCGAAGGCCGGCACGTCGGCAGCGATCTTGAGATCGAGGCCCTCCGCCTCGTCCGCGCCGACAAGGGGCTCATCCTCTGGGTCGATCTCGACAACCCCACCGACGAGGAGATTAAGCAGGTCCTCGAAGGCGTTTTCCAGTTTCACCCCCTGGCCATCGAGGACTGCGTCACCGACTCCCCTCTGCCCAAAATCGAGGACTACGACGACTACCTCTTCCTCGTCACCCGCGCCGTCGATTTCACACGCACCGAGAAGTTCGACACCACCGAGTTCGACATCTTCCTCGGCAAAGACTACCTCGTCACCTTCCACCGCAAGCCCCTGCGCTCCGTCCAGAGCGTCATCGAGCGCTGCCTCAAAAACTCCGGCACCGCGCGCGCCCCCGACCGCATCGTCCACCTGCTGCTCGACACGATGGTCGACAACTACAAGCCCGTCACCGACGAGCTCCGCGCCGAGCTGGAAGAGATCGAGGAAGCCGTGCTTGGCACCGAGACCGGCGTGCTCACCGCCCAGCTCATGCAGGTGCGAAGTGAGATCAACCTCCTCCGGCAGATCGTCCGGCCCCAGCGCGAAGTCGTCGGCCGCCTCTCCCGCGGCGACAACAAACTCATCCGCAGTGTCATGCTCCCCTACTTCCGGGATCTGCGCGACGACCTCCTGCGCATCGACGAGACCGCCGCCAACTACGCCGACCAGTTGCTCATCTCCTTTGACCTGTATCTGAGCAAATCCTCCTTCCAGGCCAACGACGGCATCAAAGCCCTCACCGCCCTCACCGCCATCTCCCTGCCGGCCACCGTTATCGGCAGCTGGTATGGCATGAACTACAAATACATGCCCGAGCTGAGCTGGCGTTACGGCTACCTCGTCTGCGCCATCGTCACCATCGTGCTCACCGCGCTCACTTGGCGCTGGTGCAAACGCAAGAAGTGGCTCTGAGCCCGCGCCCATGATCTCGGCCTTCGTCTATCGCGACAACAAGTTCGCCTCGGCCAACCCGGCCCCCGCCAGCTTTGCCGCGCTGCGCGCCGAGCCCGGCGTCCTCCTCTGGATCGATCTCTCCGAACCCACCGACGAAGAGATCAAGCTCGTCCTGGAAGACACCTTTCAGTTCCACCCTCTCGCGATCGAGGACTGCGTCACCGACTCCCCCATCCCCAAGATTGAAGACTTCGAGGACTACCTGCTCGTCGTCATGCACGCCGTGAGCATCGGCGAAGAACAGCTGGAGACCGCCGAGGTCGA
>MWDT01000478.1 GCA_002070825.1 Verrucomicrobia bacterium ADurb.Bin122 | reverse complement strand
CCCGAAATCCACTTCATCGACGGCCGCTGGTTCATCTATTTTTCCGGCGGAGATGCGAGCGGTCCCTGGCACTCGGTGCGTCTGTACGCGTTGGAAAATGCATCCGCCGATCCGTTTGCCGGTGAGTGGAAAGAGCGCGGACGCATCGCCACCAAGTGGGACACCTTCACTCTCGACCCGACCGTCTTCGAGCATCGCGGCACCCGCTATCTCGTCTGGACCCAGCAGGAGCCCGACCGCCAGGGGACCAACATCTACCTGGCCCGGATGGACACGCCCACGTCGATCGTCGGCGAGCCCACCCTGCTCTCGCGCCCGGACCGGCCCTGGGAGCAGCGAGTGTACTGGGTAAACGAGGCGCCCGCCGTGCTCATCCGCCACGGGAAGGTCTTCATCACCTACTCCGCCAGCGCGACCGATGCGAATTACTGCATGGGCCTGCTCACCGCCTCCGCCGATGCGGATCTGCTCAACCCCGCCTCGTGGTCCAAGTCGCCCGAGCCGATCTTCGCGAGCAGTACCGCCAACAGCCAGTTCGGCCCAGGCCACAACTCGTTCACCACTTCGCAAGACGGCCAGACCGACATCCTCGTCTATCATGCACGCGCCTACCGCGACATCCCCGGCGAGGCATTGAACAACCCCGACCGGCACACTCGCGCGCAGGCGCTCCGCTGGTCGGCAGACGGTCGGCCGATCTTCGGCGAACCCGTCGCCGACGGCCCGTACGCCACTCCGTAAACGGCCGTGGCAGGCGTGCCGCCTGCGCGGCGTCGGTCAGAGAAAAACCAGGGTCAGAAGCAGCGCGCCGACTGGCACCCGGATTAGCAGTCCCGGCACTTTCTCACATTTTGAGAAGTGGTGCGCCCGGCGGGAATCGAACCCACATCACCGGCTTCGGAGACCGATACACTATCCATTGTGCTACAGGCGCAATCTGGGCCCGTGCCCTCTTCGGGCGCGGGCCGGTACGCTCTAGGCCCTGCCGGGGAAGTTCAAGCAGTTTTCCGCGATCCGGCCCGACTATTCTTCAGATGTGAATCGCGGCGCCGCCGGCCGCCGCCGCCGCCTCCATGATCGCCTCGCTCAACGTCGGATGCGCGTGGATCGTGTGGTGGATTTGCTGCGCCGAGGCGCCCGTCGCCATCGCCAGTCCGTACTCGGCGATCAGCTCCGTGGCGTCGGCCCCGATGATGTGCGCGCCGAGGATTTCGCCCGTCGCCGCTTCGGTGATGACCTTGACGAAGCCCTCGCTCTCGGCGGCGGCCACGGCCTTGCCCGACGCCATGAAGGGGAACTTGCCCACCTTGATCTCGAAACCTTCCTCGCGCGCCGCCTTCTCCGTGAGCCCGATGCTCGCCACCTGTGGCTGGCTGTACGTGCAGCCGGGAAACTCGCGCACACGCTTGGGCGCCGCGTGGCCGCACAGGCCCTCGACAGCGTTGACCGCCTCGTACGTCGCCACGTGCGCCAGCCACGGCGGCCCGATGATGTCGCCCGCCGCATAAATGCCCGGCAGGCTCGTCTGGTAATCCGCGCCGACCTTGATGTACCCGCGGTCGAGCGCCAGCGACACTCCGCTGCCGAGCAGACCGTCGAGGTTGGGCTCCACGCCGATGGCCGAGAGCAACGCCTCGGCCTCGACCGTCGTCCGCTGTTCGCCCGCCACCAGGTCGACCGTCACGCCCGAGGCGCCGACGCGGAAGTTTTCGCAACGCGTCCCCACGTGTAGCGCGATGCCCTGCTTCTCAAACGAGCGGCTGAGCACGCGCACGACCTCCTCGTCCTCGTGCGGCAGCATCTGCGGCAGCATCTCGACGAGCGTCACTTTCGTGCCGAGTGCATTGTAGAAATAGGCAAATTCCACGCCGATGGCGCCCGCACCCACGATCACGAGCGACTTCGGCTGGGTCGTACAGGCCAGCGCCTCGCGCGACGTCATCACCCGCGTGCCATCATACTCGAGGCCGGGGATGCGCCGCATCCGGCAGCCGGTGGCCAGGAGGATCGACTTGCCGCGCAGCACCG
>MWDT01000477.1 GCA_002070825.1 Verrucomicrobia bacterium ADurb.Bin122 | reverse complement strand
GGTGACACGTGCCGAAAGATCTCCGATCGCGATCTGGCCAAGCCCTCCCACCAGCGCGTGGATCGGCCGCGTGATGGCCCGGGTGATGAGTATCGCGAGGATGATTCCGACGAGAGTGCCGCATACCATCGAGATGATGGAGAGGACCTTGAAGAAGGCGCCCTGGCGTGCGCTTTGGACCGAGAGCGCGTCGACTTTGGCGGCGTTGATTTCGAGGAGGCGGGTGAGCTGCTGCTCCATTTTCAACTGAGCGTCGCGTGTGGCTACGAAGGCCTGCTGGTGCATTTGGCCGCTGAGCTCGGAGGCCTGCATGGCGATGGCGTAGATGGCGTCGAAGTGGGCGATGGTCGCACGCGCAGCGGGGGCAACTTGATCCCGGTAGAGTTGGCGTGCGGCGTCGGTATTGCCGGCGCGTGCGAGCTCCTTGCAGCGCCCGACATTCTCGTGAAATGACCGGTGGATGGCGCTCGATTCCTTGATCGACGCGAGGATGTCCGGATTGGTGATGGTGTGGCTGGCGAGCCAGCGTCCGAATCGGCATGCGGAGGGATCCGCGCCGTCGTCGGGGATCGGGCCGCCCTCGCACATGTCGGCGATGGCAAGGGCGAGCTGGTAGTGATCGCCTCGGAATTGGGCGATGTCGTGCCGGAGCTGGATGGGGTTGCCTAGTTGAAGGGCCTCGATGGCGCGCGATTGTGTGAAGAACTCGTTGTTCTCCTTACGCAGGGCGACCCAGGATGCCTGGAAATCGCGCCAGGCGGTCTCCTCCTCGGCGGTGCGCGCGGTGGCATCGTAGCGTTTCCAGAGGCGTTCGATTTCGCTGCGGGCTGTGTCGATATTCGTGTACTGCGCCTGTCGGACGGCAGGCTCCAGGTCGAGGTTGGTCAAAGTGCGCAGGCAGGTTTTGACGATGTTTGCGTTGTTCTGGAGTGAGAGGAGGGCGGAGACGGCGGGCAGCTGGTTGTGCGCGAGGTCGTCGAGGTTGCGGGCGTTTTTATCGGAGCCGTAAAAGCTGAGGCCTCCGAGAAGAAGAACGATGGCCACGATGGAGCCGAACCCGAGTGCAAGCTTGGTGCCGAGCTGGAGGTTTTTCATGACTGGATTGTCTGGCTGGTGTGGAGCGGCGGAGACCGCCGCAGTGACTGGGATGCCCGGGCTTTGGACCGCGGGTTTTGACGTCGGGCAGGCGGCTGGCTGGCTGGCCGCTCGACGCGAGAGGGTCAGGCTGAGGCCGAGACCGGGGCTGCTTCGGCCAACGCGGCGATATCCTCGGCGGAGAAGACGCGCTCGATATCGAGGATGATGATGAATTTGTCGTCCCGACGTCCGAGCCCGAGAATCAGATCCGTGCGCCAGCGCATGCCGAGGGCCGGTGGATCGTTGATTTCGTGGGGCTCCAATTCGAGGACTTCGTGGACGGAGTCGGCGAGCCCGCCGGCGACGACCGTTTCGCCGTCGATGACGAGCTCCATGACGATGATGCGCGTGTTGAAGGTATCGGCGACCTGTGGCAGCCCGAATTTGCGGCGGAGATCGACTACAGGGATGGCGTTGCCGCGTACATTGACGACGCCGCGCAGGTAGCCTGGGGCGGTGGGCACGCGGGTGATATGGCTGACGTCGAGCACTTCACGGGCCTTGAAGACGTTGATGGCAAACATCTCGTCGCCGAGGCGGAAGGTGAGGTAGCGGGCGGTTTCGGTGATTTTGGCCGTGCTCATGGGCGTACGGGTTGAGTGCTGGCGTTAGAACCGCTCGAACTGGTTGTCCTCGGCATCGCTGCCGGGAGTCGGTCCGTCGAGGTCGATCATGACGCCGGTCTGGGGCGTCGGAGTCGGGGTGGCATGGGTGCGTGCGGCAGGGGGGCTGGGACGTGCGCGAGGTGCCGGGAGCGATTTCGCGGCGGGGTGGGGTTTGGCCGGTTGAGTCGCGGGCGGTTGAGAGAGGGTGCGAGAGGAGGCGATGCGAGCGGCTTGTGAGTCGACCTTGAAGAACTCGATGGTGCTCTGGAGTTGTTCGGCCTGAGAGGC
>MWDT01000476.1 GCA_002070825.1 Verrucomicrobia bacterium ADurb.Bin122 | reverse complement strand
CCTTCGATCAGGTTGGCGTGGCCGGTGGCGGTGACAGCATCCGGGGCGTTTCCGTCGAGGTCGCGCTGGGTGAGGATCGGGTTCTTATCCCACGGCACGAACGGGCCGGTGGGCGATTTGCTGCGGAGGATGACCTGCGAGTGATGGACGCTGGTGCCGCCCTCGGCACAGCAGAGGTAGTACCAGCCGTCTTTCTTGAAAAGGTGCGGCCCCTCGATCCAGACAGGCTGCTTGCTCAGGTCGACGCCGCCGTTGACGATGATCGAGCGCGGGCCGACGAGCTGGCGTTTCGCGACGTCGAACTCCTGAATCCAGATGGCGCGGTGGCCCTGGTAGAGCGGCTTGTTGTCGGGCGGATTGCCGTTGTTGACCATCCACGCGCGGCCGTCGTCGTCGAAGAACAGCGACGGATCGATGCCGTCGAAGGACAGCCACTGCGGGTCGGACCACGGGCCGGCGGGATTGGTGGCGGTGACGAGGAAATTACCGCCGCCGTCGACGTGCGTACAGACGACGTAGAAGGTGCCGTCGTGGTACTTGATCGTGGGTGCGAAAAGACTGCGGGTGGTGCGCATCCCGGTGAAATCAAGCTGGGACGGACGGTCGATCACGTTGCCAATCTGGGTCCAGTTGACGAGGTCGCGGCTGTGGAAGATCGGGATGCCGGGAAAATAGGAGAAGGTGGAATTGATGAGGTAATAATCCTCGCCCACGCGGCAGATGGCGGGATCGGGATAGAAGCCGGCGAGGATGGGATTGCGGAACTGACCCTTCGCCAGCGGAGCGGCGAAGAGATCGTCGCGGCCCGTGTACTCGAACCAGTCGAAGCGGACGGGGCTGGGGGTGGCGGAGAGGGCGCAGGCGGAACCTGCGATCAACAGGGAGGTGAGGAGACGTTTCATTGGGATTAAGGGATCGGGGATATGAACAAAAAGGAGTGGCGCCCGGTGGCTCGCAAGCAAGCGGGCGCCAGCGTGGATCATTCGGCGGCTTCCCGCCAGGTGAACACCGCGCCGTCCTTGCGGTCGGGGCGCGCGCCGGGCGATTCCGCGGAGTACGGCTCGCCGGTGTGCGGATCAATGGCGACGTAGCGGTGGTTTTTCAACGAGAGCAGCATGCACTGGCCGCGAAGCATGTCCTGCCACTGGAAGAGGCTGCCGTCCGTCTCCTGTTTGCAGAGACGCACGTCGCCCGAGAGACCGAGGCCCACGACGGTGATGAAGCCGCTGCCGTCTATCGCCTCAAGCGCCACGCGGCCCTGCCCGCGGTCGTGCACCCGGAAACGGATGCCCGGACTCTGCGCCTCGGGCGAGCCCGGACGCGCCGAGTGCAACATGCCGTTGCGGTTGGACCAGACGCTAGTGCCGTTGCCGAGGTTGGTGAGCGTGATGATCTTTCCGAGCGGGAGATTCTGCGAGCGGTCGGCCAGAGGCTCGGCAACGTGGAAATCGTCGAACTGGGCACAGCCGCCCTCGCGTCCCTCGGAATTGAAGGCAAAGAGCGCGTAGCGGGTCCCCTGAAAGGTTTTGAGCTGATAGGGCAGACGCAGCGCGGTGCCGAGCGGCGTGAAGGTCGCGCCGTCGGTGCTGTAGCTCAGTTGCGCAAGGTCGTTGTCGTAGTCGCCAGTCGCACGCAGGAAGACGCGGGGCGAGTCGAGCGGACGGTCGAGCGTCTCGTCGAGGAGCTGGTTGTACGCGCGCAACACAAAGCCGGGCCCGGTGCGCACGAGGCCGATCCAGCCGCTCGGCATATTGAGCAGACCAAGGCCGGCGATGTCGCCGGGTTGCAGGGCGGAGCCATCGAGCACGACGGTCGCAGTGGACTCGGGGCCGATGACGCGCTGTGTGAGCGTGTTTCTGGCGGCGAGGAAATGCGCTGCGGGCAGGGTGTGCAGGCGCAGCGTGCCGGGCGTCTCGGTCAGCGACCATTTGGCGGCGACCGGGACGTGGTTCCACTGCCAGACGGGCAGGAGTTTCGAGCCGGAGAAATCGTCGCTGCGCTGGTAGGTGGGCGTCGGCGCGACCTGTGCGGCGACCGCGGGCTT
>MWDT01000475.1 GCA_002070825.1 Verrucomicrobia bacterium ADurb.Bin122 | reverse complement strand
TCTTCCATGTACGCCGTGAAATTGCCGGGGAACCAGTGCACGTAGCTGTCGCCTTCGAAGGCGAGGATGTGCGTGGCCACGCGGTCGAGGAACCAGCGGTCGTGGCTCACGACCACGGCGCAGCCGGCGAAGGTTTCGAGGCCTTCCTCCAGCGCGCGGATCGAGTTGACGTCGAGATCGTTGGTCGGCTCGTCGAGCAGGATCAGATTGCCGCCGCTCTTGAGCAGGCGCGCGAGGTGCACGCGGTTGCGCTCGCCGCCGGAGAGCACGCCGACCTTTTTCTGCTGGTCGGCGCCGGTGAAGCCGAACTGCGCGCAGTAGGCGCGCGAGTTGACGCTGCGGCCGCCGAGGTCGAGCAACTCCTGGCCGCCGCTGATCGCCTCCCAGATCGTGGCGCCGTTGGGCAACGAGTCGCGCGACTGGTCCACGTAGGCGAGCTTGACGGTCTCGCCGATGCGCAGGGTGCCGGAGTCGGGCGTCTCCTGGCCGACGATCATGCGGAAAAGCGTGGTCTTGCCGGCGCCGTTGGGGCCGATCACGCCGACGATGCCGCCGGGGGGCAGCGTGAAGTTGAGTTTCTCGAAGAGCAGGTTGTCGCCGTAGCCCTTGGCCACGTTTTGCGCCTCCACCACGAGCGTGCCGAGGCGCGGTCCGGGCGGGAGCACGATCTCAAACTTCTGCTCCTTTTCGGTCACGCTTTCCTTGAGCATGGCCTCGTAGGCGTTGATGCGGGCCTGGCCCTTCGACTGGCGGGCCTTGGCGGAGGAGCGGATCCACTCCAGCTCGCGCGCCATGGCCTTTTGGCGGCGGTCCTCGGTGCGCTGCTCCACGGCGAGGCGGCGCTGCTTCTGCTCCAGCCACGAGGAGTAGTTGCCCTGCCAGGGGATGCCGTGCCCGCGGTCGAGCTCGAGGATCCAGCCGGCGACGTTGTCGAGGAAGTAGCGGTCGTGCGTGACGGCGATGACGGTGCCCTCGTAGCGCGCGAGGTGCTGCTCCAGCCAGCCCACGCTCTCGGCGTCGAGGTGGTTGGTCGGCTCGTCGAGCAGGAGGATGTCGGGCTTTTTCAACAGCAGGCGGGCCATCGCCACGCGGCGGCGCTCGCCGCCGGAGATGTTGTCCACGATGGTGTCGGGCGGCGGGCAACGCAGGGCGTCCATCGCCATGTCGACATGGGCGGCGACGTCCCAGGCGCCGGCGGCATCGATCTGCTCCTGCAGGTCGCCCTGCTTTTGCATGATGCGGTCCTTGGCGGCCTCGTCGGGGGCCTCGGAGATCTCGTCCCAGGTGGCGTCGTAGGCGGCGACGAGGTCGGCGAGGTGTTGCACGCCCTCCTCGACGCAGGCGCGCACGGTCTTGCCGGGCGTGAGCTGCGGCTCCTGCTCCAGCAGGCCGACGGTGTAGCCGGCCTCGAAGTGCACCTGGCCGTCGATCTCGGTGTCGCGGCCGGCGAGGATGCGCATGAGCGTCGATTTGCCGGAGCCGTTGAAGCCGAGCACGCCGATCTTCGCCCCGTAGTAAAACGAGAGGGAGATGTCGCGGAGGATTTCCTTGCGCTCGATTTTCTTCGAGACGCCGAGCATCGAGAAAATGATCTTGGGCTCTTCGGATTTGGCCATGGTCGTGAGAAGGGGAAAAGGTTGCCCGCGAGCGTCGCGAGGCGCCGGGCGGCGTCAATGCGCGAGGGCGGCGGGGGCGCGTTTTGCGTCAGGGATTGAGGACCGCGAGGGCGGCGGCGTGGAGCTCGGGCGTGGCGGCGGCGAGGAGCGAATCGGCGCCGACGGCGTCGCGGCCCTTCCAGTCGGAGATCGTGCCGCCCGCGCCGCGCACCACGGGGATGAGCGCGGCGATGTCCCACGGGCTGAGGACCGGGTCGCACATGATGTCGGCCCAGCCGCTCGAAAGGAGGAGGTAGCCGTAGCAATCGCCCCAGGTGCGCACGAGGCGGGCGCGGCGGGAGAGCGCGTCGTACGCGGCGCCGTTCTGGTACTTGGCGGGGTTGAGCGGATCGCTGGTGAGGAGCGTGGCGGCTTCGAGGCGCGTGGTCGGGCG
>MWDT01000474.1 GCA_002070825.1 Verrucomicrobia bacterium ADurb.Bin122 | reverse complement strand
CATCCGGTTGCCGCGGTCATTATCCACCGGAGCGCGCCAGAAGTGCGGCCCGAGCGGGCCGGCAAGCAGCTCCGTGTCGCCGGACTTCAGCGACACGAGCAGGCCGGTCCGGCTATCGACGGCGGCGGAGAAACCCGGGCCGGAGACGACCAGGCGGCCGTCCTGCCGGTCGAGCTGGAGCGGGGCGGAGGGCGCGACGGTGGCCGCGGCGGGAGTCGAAACTGGAAGTTTAAACTGTTCCCATGCGACCTCATGGCCAGCCGGCGCCCACGCGGTGGCGGACTTCAGTTTAAAGCTGAGCTCGAGGAAATACTCGGTCGCCGGTTGTGGGACGACCGGAGCGAAGGGAATCGTGACAGTCTTTTTCCCGCGCGGCGCGAGAGCGAGGTCGGCGAACTCACCAGACTGGAGCACGCGGCCGTCGGCCACGATGCGCCACCCGGCGACGAGCCAGTCCTGCACGGCGTGAAACTCGGACCAGTTGGCAACCTCCACCTCACCGCGCGCGAGATCGCCGGCGCGCATCTGGATCGGCTGATAAACCTTTTTCACCTCGGCGAGGCCGGGGTGCGGCACGCGATCGGCCGACACGAGGCCGTTGGCGCAGAAGTTTCCGTCGGAGGCGGTACCCGCAGGGCCGAAGGTGCCACCGTAGGCGAAGAACGTGCCGAGCTTGGGATCGAGCGGGAGTGCGCGCGCGTTTTCCAGCACCTCGATCTTGCGAGAGGCCGGCACCGGCGTGCGCAAGCCCTGGTCGACCCAGTCCCAGATGAAGCCGCCCTGGAGGTACGGCGCGCCGTCGTAGATCGGCTGCCAGTAGGCGCGGAAATCGCCCGTGCTATTGCCCATCGCGTGCGCGTATTCGCACATGATGAAGGGCTTTTTGCGCGGCTGCGCGGCATAGTTGAGCACGGACTCCGGCGAGGGGTACATCGGGCAGACGATGTCGGTAAACGCGAAGCTGCGGTCGCCCTCATACTGCACGGTGCGCGAGGGATCGCGCTCCTTCAGCCAGCGATAGGTGGCGCGGAAGTTGTCACCAAACCCGGCCTCGTTGCCCAGCGACCAGCCGATGATGCAGGCGTGGTTTTTGTCGCGCTCGAACATGCGAATGGTGCGGTCGAGGTGCGCGGGGCCCCAGGAGGGTTTCGCCGCGAGGGTCCTGTCCTCGTCGTAGCCGATGCCGTGGCTCTCGACGTTGGCCTCGTCGATCACATAGAGGCCATACTCGTCGCAGAGCGCGTACCACTCGGGGGCGTTGGGATAGTGGCAGGTGCGGACGGCGTTGATGTTGTGCTGCTTCATCAGACGGATGTCCTCCACCATGCGCTCGCGCGTCACCACCTGGCCCAGATCGGGGTCCCACTCGTGGCGGTTGACGCCGCGGATGAGCACTCGCCGGCCGTTGACACAGAGATGACCATCGCGGACTTCGACGGAGCGGAAGCCGACTTTCGATGGGATGACTTCGCGCACCTCACCGGCCGTGTCGCGCGTCGTGAGGAGCAGCGTGTAGAGCGCAGGCGTCTCAGCGGACCAGAGCTTCGGCGCGGCAACCGGATGGGAAAACGCCACGGTCTGCGAGGCGCCGGCAGCGAGTTCCGCGCGGCCGACAGGCGCGTCGGCAAACACCGGCGCCCCGGACGGGTCGAGCAGCGTCGCGGTGAGCGAAAGCGTGGCGGGCTTGTCGGAGTCGTTTTCCAACTCGGCCGACACCTCGATGGCCGCATCGCGGTAAGCAGCATCGAGCGGCGTGCGCACGGTGAAGTCGCGCACGCGCGCGGGCTCGGCCGACCAGAGGTAGACATCGCGGAAAATGCCGCTCAGGCGCCAGAAATCCTGATCCTCCAGATAGGAGCCGTCGCACCAGCGAAACACCTCGACCGCGAGCAAGTTGTCGCCGGACTTCAGGTACGGCGTCAGGCGAAACGTCGCCGGCGTGCGGCTGTCCTTGCTGAAGCCGAGCTTCTGCCCGTTGACCCACAGGTAGAAGAACGAGTTGACGCCATCGAAGGTGACGAAGACCTCTCGCCCGGCCCACTCGGGCGAGAC
>MWDT01000473.1 GCA_002070825.1 Verrucomicrobia bacterium ADurb.Bin122 | reverse complement strand
AGGTTTTAGGTTTTAATATCGGACGATCTGCCAGCCCCAACGGTCCGTAGTGGAAATAGGCGGAAAAGGCCATGTACGTCACTGCCTTTCAAAACCGCCTCGCAGCCTGCCCTCCCACACGGCTTTCCCGCGAGCGAGCCACGTTCCACTACACGGATGTCGCCCCGACCAGTCAGCGTGCCGACACCGGCGCCGCCCCATTCCTGATCCTTCGTGCCAATTCGTGGACAAAACCGCGCTCCAGAGATGGGTCTCGCGCGGCCATGAGGCGTTTGACTTCACCCTAGGTAGCGGCTTTTTAGAGTCTATATGAAGACGCTCACCATCACCGAAGCCCGGAAAAACCTTTCGAGCTGGATCAGACGCGCAAAGAGCGGTGAGGAGATCGGCATCATCGACGGCAACACCATCGTGGCCCTTCGACCCGTCATCGTCTCCGCCATTGATTACGCGGAGTCCGAGTACGGTTTCAGCACCGCCGAGGCCACGCAGATCTGCGCCTCCATCGAGGAGAAATCCCGGTTGGCCGAGCAAGCTGGCGAATACATCGACATCCAAGCCCTGCCCCATGCCACCGCCTCCGGTAAAGCTCGCAAAGTCCGCCGCCGCTGACCTGCTCGCGTTGCCTGAGGCCGAGCGCGAAAACGTCCTCGCAAGGCTGCAAGAGGTCGCCCTGACCTTCGGGTCCCCGCACAGACATGCCGGTCTCGGGCTGCGCAAACTCAAGGGCCGCGTCTACGAATTCAGGGCCAGCCGTGCCACTCGCGCGGTCTTCATCTGGCGCGAGGGTGCCATATGGATCGAAGCCATCGGTGACCATCAGGACGTCCTGAACTTCCTCAAATCCCACAAAGCCTGACCACCGCAGCGCCCGAGGGGATTCCTCGCGTTGCGCCGTAGCAGGAGCAGACGGGAAACGCTCCCACGTTCCGCTACACGGATGTCGCCCCGACCAGTCAGCGTGCCGACACCGGCGAGCATCCACTTTCGTGCACAAAACCGCGCGCCGCGGGAGGGCATCGCTCCGTACCTCCGCGTCTCCGTGGTTCAAAACTCCACGCCGCCGCCAGCCGTTCCAAACAGGACTCGACAAGCCGCGCGGCAGCCGCACCCTCTCGCTGTCCGCGCCTGACGCACACCGCCCGATGCCCATTTCCGTCCATCCCCATCTGGATTTGGAGCGACTCCTGGATCGACTGATCCCGGAGCTGGCACGCGCGCAGGCAGATCTCGGCCATGGCACCGCGCCGCTCGCACCGCTGCCCATCGTCGTCCCCTCGCGCCAGCTCGCCGACTGGCTGCAAACGCGCCTGGCCCGCCGCACCGGCCTCTGCATGGGCCTCGAGTTTCTCCAACCGCAGGAGTTCATCCAACGCGTGCTCGCCGCCGAGTCCCGCGTCGCCGCTGCCACCGACCAGCCCGCCCCCTGGTCGCCCGAAAACCTCGTCTGGCGCCTACTCCCGCACATGGACGAGTTTGCCCCGCAGCTCGGCCTCGCCGGCGCCGACCGCTCCCCGCGCGACCTCTTTGCCCTCGCCCGCCTGATCGCCGACCAGTTCGACCAGTACGCCCATTTCCGCCCCGAGATCGTCGAGCAATGGGCCGCCGGCCAACCCGCGCCCGCCCGCGCCACCGCCGCCAACCAGAGCGCCCGCGACGCCGAGCCCTGGCAACGCGACCTCTGGCGCAAACTCCACGACGCCCTCGCCGCGCGGCCCACCCCGCAACCGCACCCGGCCCTCCAGCTCGCCGAGCTCAGCGCCTCCGGCCGTGCCGACGCCGCAGCCGCCGCGTTTCCGCGCCTGTTCGTCGTCGGCCTCGGCACGCTCGATCCGATGCTCGTCCGCCTCCTCCGCCTGCTCGGTGAGAGCGGCGCGGAGATCGCCACGCACGCCGTCCTGCCATCGCTGCACTACCTCGACGATCTGCGCCGCCGCACCGAAACCCTCGACACACTGCGCGCCGACCCCGAAGCCGAGCCGCCCGCCGACGGCCATCCGCTCCTGCTCTCTCACGGCCGCCAGGCCATCGGCGCCTTCCTTTTGCTCGGCGAACT
>MWDT01000472.1 GCA_002070825.1 Verrucomicrobia bacterium ADurb.Bin122 | reverse complement strand
CCGGGCGCGAGGAGGGCGAGTCCTGGCGTGAGCCAGTCGCCGTCTTGGGCTTCGCGCATTTCGAACTGGCACATTTTGTTGAGACGTTCGGCAAAGGCGCGCGAGAAGTGCGCGGGGATGTGCTGGACGATGGCGATGGGGGGCAGTCCGGCGGGGAGCTGGGTGAGGATGTCGGTGAGGGCTTCCGTGCCGCCGGTCGAGGAGCCGAGGAGAATGATCGAGCGATTGTCGCGGCACTCGATGGCGGGCAGCGGGGGCGGGCGGTTGGGGAGTGGGGCCGGAGCCGGACGCGGGCGCGCGGGCTCGCCTGCCAGGGGCGGGGGGACGGGCGGCGGCGTGGCGGAGGGGGGCGAGGCAAAGCGCTGGCGGCGGATTTTCGCGATGGCGGCGGCCTTGATTTTCTCGATGAGTTGCGGGCCGAGGTTGCCGAACGAGTAGGAGTCTCCGGGCTTACCGAGGACATCGACGGCGCCGATGCGGAGGGCTTCCAGTGCGGTTTGGGAGCCTCGCTGGGTCAGGGAGCTCATGATGATGACCGGCATGGGCCGGTGCTCCATGATGAGGCGCAGGAATGTGAGGCCATCCATCCGGGGCATTTCGATGTCGAGGGTGATGACATCGGGCTCCAGGCTTTTGATCTTGTCGCGCGCGACGTAGGGATCGATGGCGGTGCCGATCACCTCGATTTCCGGGTCGGAGGCGAGGGCGTCGGTGACGAGTTTACGCACGACGGCGGAGTCATCGACGACGAGAACGCGGATTTTGCGCGGCAGTGGGGGCATGGCGTTCAGAGTGGGCGTCGATAGACGGCGGGTTTCACCATCTGGAGGGAGTGTTTGATTGCGGTCAGGCTTTCGGAGTGGCCGACGAGGAGATAGCCGCCGGGGACGAGGCGTCTGGCGAGGCGGTTGACCAGTTCTGTTTGGGTGGGGTGATCGAAATAGATCATCACATTTCGGCAAAATATGATCTGGAATGGGTCGGTGCCGGGGGGCTCGCTTTCGAGGAGATTGAGTTGGCGGAATGTCACAGATTCCGCGATTTCGGGGCGGACGCGGTAGTTGCCCTCCTGGGGACCGAAGCCTTTCTGGAAATAGGCGGTGATCATCTCTTTGGGCATCTTCTGGAGGGCTTCCTCTTTATAGACGCCGATGCGGGCTTTTTGGAGGATGCGATGGGAGATATCGGTGGCTTCGATGCGCCAGCGCCAGTCGGTGCGGTTGCGTTTGAAGAACTCGGCGAGCGTGATCGCGATGGTGTAGGGTTCTTCGCCGGACGAGCTGGCGGCGCTCCAGACGTTGAGGCTGGGCCAGTGTTCGGCAGTGCGCCGCTGGAGGAGCTCGGGTAGGGCGTGTTGGTTGAGGTACTTGAAGTGCTCTTCTTCTCGGAAAAAATAGGTGTGGTTGGTGGAGATGACGTCGATGAGGTTGGCGAGCTCGTCGGCGTTTTCCTTGCTTTGGAGAAAACGACAGTAGTCGCTGATTGAGGCAATGTTGATGGCACGCAGGCGTTTGTTTAGGCGTGCGGTGACGAGCTCGCGCTTGTCGTTGCCCAAGTTTATGCGGCTGCGATCGTAAACGAGTTTGCGGATAAATTCGTAGTCACTGTCACGAATCATAAAAGGGGGGGAATGCCTTAGCTATCGGCTCGTTTGTCGGGTCCTGAAGCGGGGGGCGCTACTTTGAGTGAACCCGATGTGGCGGGCTCGGCAAATTTTGCCGGCTCAGCTGCGGGCGATGAGCGTGAAATCGCGGTGTGCGGAATGTTATTTTTTTAAGTCTTTGTTTGATAGTATATATGTGGTGTTTTTGTGCGTGCTGGCACCGGCATTGCTAAATGCAGTGGCATGATCGATCCCATTTTCCAGTCCGACAACTACCAGTTGGCCCGGAAACTCCTCGATGGAGCCGTGCTCCGTCAGGAGGCGATTGCCTCCAATATCGCGAATGCGGAGACCCCTGGCTATCGACGCCTTGATGTCTCTGGCGATTTCGCCTCGGAGTTGCGGGCGCGTTTGGGGCAGGCCGGCTCGGTCAGGTCGTTTTCCGGCATTGAACCGA
>MWDT01000471.1 GCA_002070825.1 Verrucomicrobia bacterium ADurb.Bin122 | reverse complement strand
GGGATTTCAACGCGGGCAAATGTCAATGCGTCTGCACGATGCAGCACCATTCAAAATCCGAATCGTGTATCCGGCGCGCGGCGCCGGACCAGATGTGTCACGCCGACGCCAGCAGCTGCAACAACCCGGCCTCGTCGAGCACAGCCACGCCCAGCGACTGCGCCTTGGCCAGCTTCGAGCCCGCCTCCGCGCCCGCCACCACGTAGTGCGTCTTCTTGCTCACGCTGCCACTCACCTTGCCGCCGGCGGCCTCGATCCGCGCCGTCGCCTCCTCGCGCGTGAGCGTCGGCAACGTCCCGGTCAGCACAAAGGTCTTCCCCGAGAGAGACGGCCCCGCGCCGGCAGGCAACTCTGCCGGCGCCGTCGGCGCCAGCCCCACCGCCGCCAGCTCGGCCAGCAACGCCCGGTGCGCCTCGTCGGCCAGCCACGCACGCAGCGCCGCCGCCGTCTTTTCGCCAAAGCCCTCGATCTGCAAAATCGCGCTTTCGTCGGCCGCGACGAGCGCATCGAGCGAGCGAAACCGGTTTGCCAGATCCTTCGCCGCCGCCGCGCCAATCTGCGGGATGCCGAGCCCGTGCAACACGCGCCACAGATCCGCGCGCCGACGCGTCTCGATCGCCGCGATCAGGTTGCCCGCCCACACCTCACCCGACTTCTTCAGCGGCAACAAATCCTCCAGCCGCAACCGGAACAAATCGGGGATCGTCTTCACCAGCCCGCGCGTCACGAGCAGGTCCACGACCTCCTCGCCCAGCCCGTCGATGTCGAGACAGGCCTTCGAGGCGAAATGCGTCAGCCGCCGCCGCACCTTCTCCGGGCAGTCGGGATTCGGGCAACGCCAGGCGACCTCGCCCTCCGCACGCGTCGCCACCGCGCCGCACACCGGGCAGTTTTTGGGAAACTCGTACGGCATGCTGTCCGGCGCACGCTTCTCGACCAGCACCGCCACCACCGCCGGGATGATTTCGCCCGCCTTCTCCACGAGCACCGCATCGCCCACACGCACATCCTTGCGCGCGATCTCGTCGGCGTTGTGCAACGTCGCCCGCTTCACCGTCGTGCCGGCGAGCAGCACCGGCTCGAGCTCGGCCACCGGCGTGAGCGCCCCGGTCCGCCCGACCTGGATCGTGATGGCGCGGATTTTCGTTTCCGCCCGGTCCGGTGCAAATTTGTACGCACAGGCCCAGCGCGGCGACAGTTTGCGCGCCGTCTGCCCCGCCCCACGGAACCCCGCCCGCGCCTGCTGCTCGAAGCGGTCCAACTTCACCACGGCACCGTCCGTGCCGTAGCTGAAACCGCGCCGGCTCGCATCCAGTTCGTGAATCGCCGCGCACGCCGCATCGATGCCGGTCACCGGCCAGAATTTCTCCACGACCGGCAGGCCCCACGCGCGCAACTGCGCCTGGAGCTCCGACTGCGACGCGACCACCGCCGGCTCGCAATGCCCCAGCCCGTAGAGCACGATCTCCAACTGGCGTTGCGCCACCTCCGCCGGGTCCAGCAGCTTCAGCGTGCCGGCCGCGAGATTGCGGGGATTCGCATACGGCTCGGCGCCCGCCTCCTCCTGGAGCCGGTTGATGCGTTCAAACTCGGACCAGCGCAGGTAAACCTCGCCGCGGATCTCGACCACATCGGGCCACGGCAGCGACGAAAGCGCATGCGGCAGGCCGCGGATCGTGCGCACGTTGGCCGTCACGTCGTCGCCTTCCTCGCCATCGCCACGCGTGACCGCACGCACGAGCTGGCCGTTTTCGTAGGTGAGGCTCACCGCCAGTCCGTCGATCTTCGGCTCCACCACATAGGAAAGCGCCGGCTCGCCCAGCAGCTTGACCAGACGCGCGTCAAACTCGCGCAGCTCCGCCTCGTCGTAGGTGTTGTCCAGAGTCACCATCGCCTGCCGGTGCCGCACGCGGGCAAATCCCTCGCTGCGATCGTCGCCGACGCGTCGCGTGGGCGAATCGCCCAACGACAGCTCCGGTTGCGCGGCCTCCAGATCGGCCAGCTCGCGTTTCAGCCGGTCGTAATCGTAGTCGGGAAGCTCCGGACGTGCCTGCCGGTAGT
>MWDT01000470.1 GCA_002070825.1 Verrucomicrobia bacterium ADurb.Bin122 | reverse complement strand
GGCTGTCGGCAACCATGAGGAGGAATACGGGCATCCGGTGAACGAGATCTCGGCGGCTGTGATACTCGCCGACAAAAGCGATGTGCACCGTACCCGTGTTCGTAAGAAGGACGTCCCTGTCATGGATATACACGACAGGGTATCCTACGCGGCTGAACGGTCTTTTCTGGACGTTGATGCCGAAAAACGGGTGATCACGCTCACGCTGACCATCGATACCGGCATCTGCCCGGTAATGGAATACTTCGAGATCTTCCTGAGCCGGATGACCATGTGCAGAAAAGCAGCTTCAGTTCTTGGCTGCGAGTTCAAGCTGGAGATAAACGGCGCATGCCTTCTGTAGGCGCGGGCCCCGGGCAAAGCCCCAGCTAGCAGAATCAAACCCTCCGCGCGGTGCAATACTACTCTGGACACTGCACCGATGCGGAGGGGTTCGTTTTGCGCTCGTATGAGAGCCTCGTGAAACACGAAGGCAACTCAGCGTTGTTTGCTGCGATCGAGATATCTATCGTGTCTACTTTGGCAGGGCGCCCGGTGCATGTGCACGCCGAGGGGGTCAGAGGAACCGGCAAAACCACCATCATGCGGGCGGCCGCAGGCATCCTGCCGATGATCGAGCGAATCGTCGGGTGTGAGCACAATTGTAGGCCGTGGGCGCCGCACTGCCCTAACCACTTGAGCGCGCCTCCCGCTCGGCTGCGCGAGATCGGCTCGGAATTTGTGCAGATGCCTTTCCTGGAGATTTCCCACTCAGCTCGGCTTGGAACAGTCGTGGGCAGTATAGACTTAGCGCGTGTGGTCGATCCGGGCAACCCCCAGGCCGCGCTGCTTTTGGGCACCATACCCCGGGCGAACCGGGGGATCATTTTCATCGACGAGATCAACAGGCTCGCGGATACCTCGCCGGAGCTTACGGATGTGCTTCTCGACGCCATGGGAACCAAGCCCGGCAGGGTGCAGATAGAGGAAGCCGGCCTGCCGGTGGTGTCGCTTCCGCTGGAGACGGGCGTGTGGGCGGCATCCAACCCCGATGAAGACCCCGGCCCGCTTGAGGACGTCCGGCGTCAGCTGTCCGACCGGTTCGATCTCTCAGTTGAAATGGGACGGGCATGCGAACCCGGAATGATCCGCAGGATCCTGGAGTGCGACGACTTCGACGCCCCGCGCCGAGCGCCGGAGGCGCCGGCGACCGGGTGCTGGCCTGGCCGGATGGCCGCCGCGGCGCTGCTTGTGCCGCGGGTGCTTTTCCCCGATGAGATGGTGGAACTGCTTGCCAACATCTACGTGGATTTCGATATCGAAAGCATCCGCGCGATAGAGGCCGCCAGGACGGCCGCGCGCTGTAGGGCTGCATTGGCAGGCCGGAGTCGCGCGTCGATCGAGGACTTGAGAGCGGTGCTCGGCATGGTGCTGCGCCACCGCGTAGAGGTGGCAGCCCTTGCCAACATCCTTAGGTACATCGATGCCATGCAGGAGAAATCTGTTCACGGCAGAAGCGTCGGCGCCGTCATGCCTGGATGCCCTGGAGCGCCAGGAGCTCCCGGGCGCCGAGACTCGCAGGAGGCGGGGCAGACGCGACTGGGATGCGACGGCGCCCCAGACCGGGCCGATCGGGACGGCGCCCGCGACCGCGACACGAGCGGCGACGGCGGCGGAGTCGATATGGACCAGGCTTCTGCGCACGGGGGAGTGGGGCTTCGCGCCATCCTGCACAGGCTCTTCGATCACGTGCGCGCTGAACAGCACGGCGACTCGTGTGGGCCCGAGCGCGCCGGCCGACCGGACCCCCAGGGGCCCGGCGGTCGCCCGAGCGATTCAGCAGGCGGCTCCAGCGGAGGTTACGCCGGCGGGGTCGGGGCAAGGGTCGGCTCATTTGGTCGACGGAGCGCAGGCGCTGGCGCAGGGGCCGGGGCCGGGGCCGGGACGGACTCCGGGAGTGCGTCGGAAAGCGCGGTCGCGGAGGTATGTCCTCCGAGTGTTGCCCGGCCCATCGTCCAGGTCGGGCCAAAGGTCGTATTCGCCGAGGAAGACCTGATTTGAAGCCCGACGAGCTTGAGGCGTTCGCCGCC
>MWDT01000469.1 GCA_002070825.1 Verrucomicrobia bacterium ADurb.Bin122 | reverse complement strand
CTCGACCTCAAGGGTGAGCGTTTCCTTTTTGCCGGCGACGGCGAATTCGACGGTCAGCGCCTGGTAGATCGGGGGAATGGAGCTCTCGGGGAACTGCACGTCCACCACGGGGCCGATCACTTGGAGAATTTTACCGGTGTTCATTGGCGATATTGAAAGAGGGGAAATGGAGCGGGGTTTAAGCGGAGGCGAACTGGGCGGCGGCGATCTCGATGATCTCGTTGGTGATCGCGGCCTGGCGGGCCTTGTTGTACTTGAGCATGAGGTCGTCGAGGAGCGTGGACGCGTTGTCCTTGGCGGTCTTCATGGCGACCATGCGCGCGCTGTACTCGGAGGCGCGGGCGGAGAGCACGAGCTGGTACACGTGGCGGTTGACGTAGAACGGGAGAAGGGACTCAAGGATCGCGCGCGGGTCGGGCTCGATGAGCATCTCGCGGTTGTCCTGTCGTGACTGCGCGGCGACGCTGTCGGTGGCCTCGCGGTGATCGAGAAACTCGCGGAGACTGGCCAGCGGAAGCACGGGACGGCAGATGGCCTCCTGCACGAGGGTGTTTTTGAAACGCGGGTAGATGACCTCGACGGTGTCGATCTCGCCCTCGAGGTATTTGCGCACCATAAATTCGGTGGCCTGTTTCACCTCGGAGAAGGGTACGCGGTCGTTGACGGAAAACTCGGCCATGAGCGAACGGCCAGAGCGAGCGAGGTACTGCGCGCCCTTGCGGCCGACGACGGCGTACTTCACCGGGGTTTTGATCTCAGCGGTGAGCTTGAAGAGGTTGGCGTTGAGCGCGCCGCACAGCCCCATGTTGGTCGTGAGCAGGAGCACGCCGCGGGTCTTGACCTCACGGGCGCTGAGGAACGGGTGCGTGGACTCGTCGACGCGCGCGCTGAGCGCGGCGAGCATGTCGGCCATCAGTTGCGTGTAGGGGCGGTTGGCCAGTGCCGTCTGCTGCGCCTTTTTCATTTTCGACGCCGCCACCAACTCCATCGCCCGGGTAATCTGCCGGGTGTTTTTGACGGACTTGATGCGGCGCCGGATGTCGCGAGTGCTAGCCATGGGACGTGGGAGTCGGAGGCGTCGGCCTTAGGCCTTGAGGGTGGTCTTCCACTCGTCGCACGCGGTCTTGAGCTCGGCTTCGAGCTCAGCATTCAGCGCGGCCTTCACGCGAATCTTGGTGAGAAGCGGCTCCTTCCGGGTGAGGAAGAAGTCCTTCAACTGCGTCGCAGCGGAGACGACTTTCCGGACTTCGATAGCCTCGAAATAGTTGTTCTGCATCGCCCAGAGCACGGCGGCTTGGAGCTCGATGGGGAGCGGGTTGCCCTGCGGCTGCTTGAAGAGCTCGACGATGCGCGAGCCGCGGTCGAGCTGAGCCTTGGTCTTGGCGTCGAGGTCGGAGCCGAACTGCGCGAAGGCCGCGAGTTCGCGGAACTGGGCGAGCTCGCCCTTGAGTTTACCAGCGACCTGCTTGGTGGCCTTGATCTGCGCGGAGGAGCCGACGCGGGAGACGGAGAGACCGACGCTGACGGCGGGACGGATGCCCTGGTTGAAGAGATCGGTCTCGAGGAAGATCTGGCCGTCGGTGATCGAGATGACGTTGGTCGGGATGTAGGCGGCCAAGTCGCCGGCGAGCGTCTCAATGATCGGGAGCGCGGTGAGCGAGCCCTTGCCGTCGAGGCGGGCAGCACGCTCCAGCAGGCGGGAGTGCAGATAGAACACGTCGCCGGGGAACGCTTCGCGGCCGGACGGGCGCTTCAGGATGAGCGAAATCTGGCGGTAGGCGACGGCGTGCTTGGAGAGGTCGTCGTAAACGATGAGCGCATCCATGCCGTTTTCCATGAACCATTCGCCGATGGCGGCGCCGGAGTACGGCGCGAGGTACTGGTTGGCGGGATTGTCAGCAGCGGTGGCGGCGACGATCACGGTGTACTCGAGCGCACCGGCGGCCTCCAGAGCGCTGATCGTGCGGACGACGTTGGAGCTCTTCTGACCGACCGCGACGTAGATCGAGTAAACGGGGCGGAAGTCCTTGTCGCCGGAGGCGAGGCCCACGCGATTGATCTTCGCCTGG
>MWDT01000468.1 GCA_002070825.1 Verrucomicrobia bacterium ADurb.Bin122 | reverse complement strand
CTCGTTCCGCGCCTTCACCTCCAGCCGGCCGGGCGACTCGCCGGTGTACACGGCGACCAGCGCGTCAAACGAGCTGCCGTCGGCGCTCGCCTCCAGCAGACAGTCCGCCGGGGCCGTCCAACTCCACCACACCGAGGCAAACGGCCCCGTTTTCCCGTGCGCAGGCTCGCCGAGCTCAGACGTGGCCACGGCATTGCTGCCCTCCAGCACCACCGGCAGCGCCGACAACACCTCCGTACGATCCGCAAAGCGGTCGTTGGCCGGGCGGGTGCTGGCCGCTCTCGTGATCCCGGCGGAGTAGCCGCCACCGGCGAGCCTCGACCAGAGTTTATAGTGGTAACGTGTCCCGGCCGCGAGCCACTTGTGGGCAATGCCACCGGCCGTGCCCGAATGGAGCACCGTGCCGCCGCCCGCGATCGTGTCGCCCGCCGCATACGCGCCGGCCGGCGTGCCAAACACGCCGTCGGCACTCCACGCGAGCAGAACCGCGTCGCCGCCCGCGTTTTTCGTCCACGACAAATCGATCGCCGAAGCGCTCGCCGGCTCGGCAAACAGGAGGGCCGGATCCGAGGGATCGGCCGGGCCGATGCGAAAGGTCATGGTGGCACCGGAGACGCTGAAATCGCTGAAATGGGCACCGGAAGCCGTGCCATCCCACCATCGTGCAGAGGGCGTGTCGGCATCGGAAAACGCGTTGGTGTAGCCCGAGGTCGGGTTGCCCGCGTAGTACGGATCGCCCTCGTCACCGTAGTTGACATTGCCCTCGATGCTCCGGCGTCCGTCGGCCTGCACCAGGCGGCATTCGTAGTGCTCGTCGGGCGTGCCGAGCTCATTGTTGTTGCTGCCCGCTTCGTCGACATGCCAGAGGCAGACGCCCGAGCCGGGCAGACGCGCATCGAGACCGGAGCGATGCCGATTTTCCACGATGAAGTATTCCGTGGCCGCCGGGTCTCCGTTTTTCGGATAGAGGTAAAACGCATTCTCGCCGGCCCGCAGGGTCGCGGTACCCGCCGAGTCATGGGCGAGCACGGTGAGCGACGAGGTCCAGCCGGCCTTATACTTCAGATAGGCGCAGACCTCCACCGGCTGGGTGAAGAAGCTGCCAGTGCTCATCAGGCACCAGTCCCCCGCCCCCATCGACTCAAAGCCGTAATCGTACAAGTCGGGGAATCCGCACACCATGTGCCCGACCTCGTGGCAGAAGGTACCGATGCCGGGCGAGCTGCCGAGGTCACTGAGCTGGTAGGAGGAAACATGCATCCCGTTGCCAAGCGCCACCGGGACTTCGAGCGCCGACGCCTGCCCCCATAGGCCGTACGCCCACACGCGGCTGCCTGCGCCGGCAAACAGCAGACTGGTCGCGAGCACGCCCCCCTCGCCATCCACATCCAGCGCCGCCAGTGCGGGCAGGATTGTGCTCTCATAATCGGGCCGCGCCTTGAGCACCGCCAGGACATCGCCGAGGAGGAGCTGCCCCTGCACAAACGCGTCCTTTGCCTCATCGTTGTAGTAGCCCTTCGGGTGCGGCGCACGGATGTAGGCCGTCACGATATTGGTAAACATGAAATGCCCGCCCGAGACCTCCTCGTAATACCGTTTCACCGAGCACGGGTTGCCAAACTCGGCAAACGTATCGCCGTTGAGCATCGCATCGACCGTGGCCTGCGGGATCGTCGCCTCGTCGTCCGGGAAGTCCACCAGCAGGCAAAGCCCCGTCCTGGTCCCGGTGGTGGGCTGCTGGGGCGGCGCCAGAGCCACACCGTCCCTCGCCGCAGCGAGACGGGCGCGCCCCTGGGCCTTTAGCGCCGCCCAACGCTGCGAGACCTTGGTCTGCTCATCCCACACCCGATGCCGGGCGAGGGCCTGCGCCCGCGCCGCCGCAGGGTCGATGCGCAGGTGCTTCTCCCCGTGCGGAGCGCCACCCGCCTGCCCCACGCGCACGCCCGTACTGCGCAGCTCGCGCCCGTCGGCGGACAACTCCGCATAAAAGTATGCCTTTACCGCCGGATCGAAAACGACGGTGTAGCCGTCGAGCGTCTCAAACACCGCGTGAAACTCGTCGCCGCGCCCCCACAGCT
>MWDT01000467.1 GCA_002070825.1 Verrucomicrobia bacterium ADurb.Bin122 | reverse complement strand
CTCCATCGGGTATCCCAGGAGTTCGCACATGGCGGGGTTGGCTTCGACGACGGTATCCTGGAGGACAATGCCGATGGGGCTGGGCGTTGTCCGATAGAGGGTGCGAAGCAGATCTTCGCGTTGCTGGAGCCGGGAGGCGGTGCGGCGTTGCGAGGCGATGTCGCTGGCAAAAACGATGATGCTCTCATCCGGAGTGCCGGGTTGGAGCACGGCGGAAGTGACGGCGACATCGATGGTGGATCCATCGAGTCGGAGCCAGGTGGATTCGGCAGGGGGGAGGGGCTCTCGCGTTTTGCTGATGTGGCGGAGCCGGCGCTCGGTCATGGCGCGTTGTCCGGCGGGGACGCGCTCCATGATGGGGCGGCCGAGGAGCTGGTCGGCGGAGGTGGCCCCGAAGAGTCGGAGGGCGGCTTCGTTGAGGTAAACGAAGTGGAGGTCCTTTTGTATGAAGATGGCGTCCTGCGCGGTTTTGAGGGCGTCTTGGGGGCAGGTTGGATTGAGGGGGCGTGGGGCGACATCCGTGGCCATGAGCAGCGTGGCCGGGCGATCCTGATGGCCGATGGGGATGGCTGCGAGCTCGACGGAGCGGCGCTGTCCGTCGGAGGTGATCCACTCGATGGATTGCAGCGGGGAGGGGTGTGTCTGGACCGCGGCGTGGCAGAGATGACGCAATGCGGGGAGGCTCTCGGGCGCGACATGCTGGTGGACGGGGACAGGGTTGCCCGAGGCCGGACCATGCCCGAGCAGGACGCCCGCAGCGTGATTGGCGTGGACGAGGTGGTCGTTGGTGAGTATCCACATGGCCTGGGGCGAGTGGCCCATGATGGTCGCCAGAGCTTGTGCGTGAGGATGCGATTGCCCGAGGGACGGGAGATGACCGATTGGCGAAATACGCGCGGAGGCACCGGTGGGCGGTTCAGATGAGCTCATGACAAGGTCTCGTGCGGTTGCGTGTTCAAGAGATGATGAGATGTGCGGAGCAGTACGCGCCCCTGATTGCAACGGAATCCCCTGCGGTGCCGGGGACGCCGTGTTGCATGGCCCAGTCGCCGGGGCCGTGCAGCCGACTCGGGGGGCGGTGGGGTGGTACATGCTTGGCCGCTTTTGGCCAGAGAGGATAGCACAAATAGCCCAGCGCCCCGCCTTATTTCCGCGGATATGCGACGGATAATGGGCCTGGGGCGTAAGGCTTTGGAGGACGCCTGCGATGGCGTCTGCCGCGCGGTTTTCGGCGGCTCCGCGGGCTAGGCGGGTGGGCGGGCGGAATTTTCCTGTTCGTACACGTGGCGGCCGAGGGAGGGGGGCGGGGTGTCGGGGGCGCGGTGCTCGTGGACGGCGATCTGCTGGCGGCGGAAGGCGTTTTTCAGGCGGCCGCGGGCGCGGTGAAACGCCCAGAGGCCGCGGGTGCCGCCGCAGGCTTTGTAGTCGCGGTAGTCGGCACGGACCAGGAGCCAGTGGACTTCGAGCGTGAGAAGCACGGCGATGAGGACGATGGAGAGTATCCAGAGAATCGGGTGGTCCATGGCGAAAAGGAGGGCCGCGCTCACGCGTCGCCGGCGAGGTGGGGCGGGGGCGGCGTGGTTTTCTGTGCCTGATCGGCGGCATCGAGGCGCACCCAGGCCTGGGGGGCGGCCGTGGGCGTCTCGCTCTCGGCGAGGGTGGCGCCGTGGCCGATGCGGGTGAACGAGGCGGCGAGGGTGAGGGCCAGGCTGGAGGCGAGCACCCAGACGATGGTGCGTTGATCAGCACCCGAGGTCGCGAGCACTTCGATGGCGACGGCGCCGATGGTGAGCATGGGAGCGGCGACGACGTGGGCACCGGTATCGGTGCCGAGGACGCGCGAGAAGATCCAGTGGTAGCCGGTCTGGCGGAGCACAAAAAGCAGGAGTGCGGAGATGATCGCCAGGGGGAAGGTCCAGGAGAGCATGAGCCGGGGCTCGACGAGCATGCCCAGGGAGAAAAAGAAGACGGGTACGAAGAACCGGTCGCGCAGGGGCGCGAGGTGTTCGTTGAGCTGGGCTTCCTGGTCGGTGGCGCGGCTGATGAACAGTCCGAGGACGAAGGCGGTCTTCGGGGCGCT
>MWDT01000466.1 GCA_002070825.1 Verrucomicrobia bacterium ADurb.Bin122 | reverse complement strand
TTGAGCGTCCCAAGGAGGCTGTAGGCAAAGCCGCATGTCGCCAGAAAGAGGGCACTGCCCACGAGGTTGATCGTGAGATAGGGCAGCGCCCGGCGCGACTCCCACGCCCACGATCTGCGCGCGCCCGAGCTGGCCGGGCACTCAGTGCGCCGCGCCGGTCGCCGTCGCGTCGTCGAGCCGGCGTAGCAGCACCTTGTCCACCCGGTGGTGGTCCATGTCGACCACCTCGAAACGCCAGCCGTTGACCGTGAAATGTTCGCCTGTTTTCGGGATGCGCCCCAGCCGGTCCGCCACGAAACCCGCGAGCGTCTCGAAATCCTCGTCTTCCTCGCCGGGCAGCGACGGCATCGCAAAACGCCTCCGCAGCTCCGTCACCGGCATCAGGCCGTCGACCAGCCACGAGCCGTCGTCGCGTTGCACGGCATCCGGCGAATGGCGCACACCCGCCTCGGGCATGTCGCCCACAATCGACTCCATCACGTCGATCAGGGTCACCAGTCCCTGGATGCCGCCAAACTCGTCGGTCACCAGCGCGAGGTGCTTGCCGCTCTTTTTGAAGGTCTCCAGCAGCTGCACGGCGCTGATCGAGCTCGGCACCAGCAGCGGCGCCACGAGATGGTCGCGGATGCCGTTGGGCAGCCCGATGGCCGCATTGGCCCACAGCGCCTTCACCGAGACCATGCCGACCACGTTGTCCCGCGTGCCCTCGTACACCGGGAAGTGAGAATGCCCGCTGGTGACGATCTTCCGCCAGTTCACATCATCGGCATCGGCGACGTTGAGCCACACGATCCGCGGGCGGCGCGTCATGATCGAGGTCACGGGGCGCTCGTCGAGGCGCAGCACGCCCTCGACCATCGCCCGCTCGGCCTTGTGAAACACCCCCGCGCTCGTGCCCTGCTCGATCAGATGCGACACCTCCTCCTCCGACGGCGGCGCATCGACCTCCTTATTCAAACCGAGCAACTTCAACGCGGCATCCGAAGAGATCGTGAGTACCCACACGACAGGAGCCGCCAGCACCGAGAGGCCGGTCATCGGACGGGCGACGAGCATCGCGCGACGCTCCGGGTTGCTGAGCGCGATGCGCTTGGGGACGAGTTCTCCGATGATAAGGGAGAAGTAGGTGATCGCGCCCACGACCAGAAAAATGGCGATGGCCGTGGCATACGGTGCGAGCACGGGGATGCGGCCAATGATCACGGCGAGCTTGCCGGAAAGCGTGGCCCCGCCAAACGCCCCCGCCAGCACCCCCACCAGCGTGATACCGATCTGCACCGTCGAGAGAAACCGGTCCGGGCGCTCCGCCAGAAGCAGCGCCGCCTTCGCGTTCGTTGCCCCTTCCCCGGCCAGTTTTTTCAAGCGCCCCTTCCGCGACGACACGACAGCGATCTCCGCCATCGCAAACACACCATTGGCCAGAAGAAGGAGGAAAATGATCAGGATTTCGATAAAGACGGTCATGGGTGGGGCTGGAGAAATTGGCGGCTCCCCCACACACATGCAAACACCACCGGCCCCGTTTTGCCGGCCCTGACGAGAAATGTGTCGTCTCGCAGGCGTGCAAAAAAGGGCGCACGCGGGCAGGCGGCGCGCGCCAGCGACCGGCAAACGAATGCAGACCGGGCGGCTCGCGCGACTCCGGCGTTGCCCTGATCGTGAGCGCGGTGCTTCCTATCACGGCGCGCCCGCCCCGCCTGCGCGGGCTGAGTTCCCACCCTAAAGCTATGCAAACCTACCCATTCAAAACGATCCGTTCCTGGCTTTGCCTCTTTTCGATGACCGCGCTCGCCGCCTGCTCCTCGGGCGCCGAACACGCCGCCTTCCCGCCTTGGAACGAGAACGGCAAAATCGGCCACCAGCAGCTCCTCGAAAAGGCCAAGTCCGGCAAGATCGACGTCTACTTCATGGGCGACTCGATCACCCGCCGCTGGGGCGCGCTCGACTACCCCGACTTCCTCGCCCACTGGAAAAAGAGCTTTCACGGCTGGAACGCCGCCGACTTCGGCTGGGGGGGCGACTCCACCCACAACATGCTCTGGCGCATCCAGAATGGTGAGCTCGACGGCATCCACCCGAAGGTCGTCGTC
>MWDT01000465.1 GCA_002070825.1 Verrucomicrobia bacterium ADurb.Bin122 | reverse complement strand
CTGGAGCGCGACACACGCCGCGAGTCGCTGGCCGAGGCGCGCCTCGATCTGGCCGAACGCCGCCAAAAGGTCGAAGTGCTCGACCGCGGCCTGGCCGACATGCAGCGCCGCCGTTCGCAGCTCAACGAGCTGCTCGTGCAGCGCCAGCAGGAGATCGAAGTCTGGACGCAACAGATCGGCACGCTGGAGCAGGACGCCGCGCAGCAGCGCGCCCGCGCCGCGCAACTGGCCGAGACGCTCGTCGTCGCGCAGCAGCAGGTGGAGCAGATCCGCATCGAACTCGTCGAAGTCGAGCGCTCCATCTCGGGCGTCGAGGCGGAGCAATCCAGCCTGCGCAACGCGTCCGATTCTGCGCAGGGCGAGCTGGGCCGTTGCGAAGTCCGCCTGACCGAGGCGAAATCGCGCGCCCAGTTCATCGAAGAGGATATTCAACGCGAATTTCAGGTGCGCGTGGGCCAGTACGACTGGCGCGCCATCCTCTGGCGCTCGGAAGACGAGCCGCCGGATATGAAGCAACTCGACCTCGACGAAGACGAGGACGAGGCGCCGGAGACCAAGAAACCCGAGGTGGTTGAACCCGCCCCGGCTCCCGTCGCCACCGACGGCGCGCCTGCGCCGGAAGGCACCGTGGCGGCGGCGACCGAGCCGGCTCCGACGACGCGCAAGCGCCGCGGCAAAAAGCAGCCGAAACCCGATCCGACCGAGGATGACTTAAAGGCTTTGGAGACGACGGAGTGGGGCCCCATCAAGGTCGAGATCGACGCGCTGCGTCAGCGTCTCGCCAGCATGGGCGCGGTCAATCTGGTCGCCATCGAGGAGTACGCCGACCTCAAGCAGCGCTACGATTTCCTCAAGACGCAGAGCGATGATCTGACGAATGCGAAGGCCGAACTGATCAAGACCATCGACGAGATCAACCAGACCTCGCAAAAACAGTTCGAGCTGACCTTCGAACAGATCAAAAAGAACTTCGAGTACACGTTCCAGACGCTGTTCGGCGGCGGCCACGCTCACCTCGAGTTGGTGCAAACCGACGACGTGCTGGAGAGCGGCATCGAGATCGTCGCCCAGCCGCCCGGCACCAAGCTCAAGAGCATCACGCTGCTGTCGGGCGGTCAGAAGACGCTCACGGCCGTCGGCCTGCTCTTCGCGCTCTACATGGTGAAGCCGTCGCCGTTCTGCTTGCTCGACGAACTGGACGCGCCGCTCGACGAATCGAACATCGGTCGCTTCACGGACCTGTTGAAGAAGTTCGTGCACGAGTCGCAGTTCATCATCATCACGCACAACAAGCGTACGGTGTCGGCCGCCAAGGCGATCTACGGTGTGACGATGGAAGAGCGCGGCGTGTCGAAGACCGTGTCGATGCGCTTCAACGCCGATCACAACGAGACCGAGGCACAACCGGCCAACATCGCCGAGGCGGTGCGCGGTGCGAAGAGCGGCGTGCCTGCTGGCGCCTGAGTCTGACGGTGTCGCGGGCGTGGCCGGGAAACGGCCCGCCCTGTGGTGTCGCCCTGATGCGCCTCAGCGCGGCGGCTGCCGGCTGGCGCGCTGGAGCTGCCACGAGTTCCAGAGATTGTGCCAGAGCACGTAGCACGTCGGGCCGAGCGCCACGAGCGGGTTGGCGTACGTGAGCGCTAGGTAGATCGTGAAGGTGGTGTTTTTCTGGCCGAGCGCCTGGCTCGCTTCGCGTGAGAAATCGGGCCGGCCGATCAGATAACCGAGCGAAAAATTGGCGGCGCAGACGAGTAGGCTGAGGCCGGCGATAAGCCCGAGTGTGCCGAGCGGCAGATCGGCCTGGGCGCGCAGGAACGACGACGCGTTGGCCGTGATGAGAAACAGCGCCAGCACCCACGCTCCGAAGGAGACGTTGCGCAGTTTGCCGGGCCACTCGGTTGCGCGCGGATGGACTGTGCGCACGAGCCAGCCGGCGAGCATCGGCGTGAAGACGATCAGCGCGACGCTCCCTGCGACATGCGCGAGGGCCTCGGGCGTCGGATGGCCGAGCACGTGCGGCAGCATCGCGGGCATGAGCAGCGCGATGCCGATATTGGTCAGCAGAAAGGTGGCGACGACGTAGTCCACCTTGCCGTGGAG
>MWDT01000464.1 GCA_002070825.1 Verrucomicrobia bacterium ADurb.Bin122 | reverse complement strand
TCCCGCGATGCCGTGATAAGTGGCGGCGTCGCGGGAGTCTGAGTCAGTCAGAGAACTGGCTTAAAACGAGCGTTTGGAGGCGCCATCGCGGGTGACGCTCTGGCCGATGGCCTCCCAGAGGCCGTTGATGTAGGAGATACCGAGGGCGCGGTCGTACAGGCCATAGCCCGGACGGCCCTTCTCGCCCCAGATCATGCGACCGTGGTCGGGGCGCATGTAGCCCTTGAAGCCGATGTCGTGGTAGGCCTTCATGACCTCGTACAGGTCGATCGAGCCGTCGCACGAGAGGTGGGAAACCTCGGTGAAATCGCCGTTGGGGAAACGCTTGATGTTGCGCGTGTGCGCGAAGTGGATGCGCCCCTGGCCACCGAAGCGCCGGATCATGGCCGGCAGGTCGTTGGAGGGATTCGCACCCAGACAGCCCGTGCAGAGCGTCAACCCGTGATAAGTGCTCGGGTTGAGCGCAAGCAGCCGGGCCAGGTTGGCCTCGTCCGTCACGATGCGCGGGAGGCCAAAGATCGACCACGGCGGGTCGTCCGGATGGATGGCCATGCGGATGTCGAACTCTTCGCACACCGGAATCACGGCATCGATGAAGTATTTCAGATTGGCGAACAGGTCGTCGACGCCCACGCCCTTATACTGCGCGAAGAGCTTTTCCAGCGTCGCCAAGCGCTCGGGCTCCCAGCCGGGGAGCGTAAAACCGTTGGATTTGCCCGCCACCGACTCGACGACCTGCTGCGGCGTGAGCGAGCACGCCATGCCGGCATCGTAGAACAACGCATTGGAACCGTCAGGGAGCTCGCGTGCGAGGTCCGTGCGGAACCAGTCGAAGATGGGCATGAAATTGTAGCACACCACGCGGACTCCGGCCCGCGCGAGGCGGCGCAGCGTCTCCCGGTAGTTCTCGATATAGCGATCGCGCGACGGCAGGCCGAGTTTGATGTCCTCGTGGATGTTGACGCTCTCAATCACCTCAAGCTCGAGACCGGCGGACTCGACCGTGCGCTTCAGGTGCGCGATCTTCTCAATGGGCCAGACTTCGCCGACGGGCACGTCGTACAACGCCCCGACCACCCCGGTGACGCCAGGGATCTGACGGATTTGCCACAGGGGGATGCAGTCGTCCTTTTCCCCGAACCAGCGAAAAGTCATCTTCATAGAGGATACGGTTTAGCGAGTTGGGGCAGCTTGGCGAGGGCCGTTGCCGAGCCAACGCTCTTCTCAGTCTAACGATTGCGCGGCACAGGGCCGGAAAACGGCCCCCACGCTAACACAGTTGCCGGGAGCCGCCGTTACGCTCATTCGTTGCCCCCTTTCAATCCATGACCGCCATCGACCTGCTCGGCTTTGTCGCCGCCACGCTCTCCACCGCCTCGTTTCTCCCTCAGGTGATCCGCATCTGGCGCCTGCGTACGGCCGAGGGCGTATCGCTCATCACCTTCTCGGTGCTGGCGGCAGGCGTCACCCTCTGGATGATCTACGGCATCGCCCGGCACGACTTGGCGATCATCGTGGCCAACGGCATCACGCTGGTGCTCACGCTGGCCGTCGTGGTGCTCACGCTGCATTTCCGCCGGCACCCCGCAGGCAAGTAAACGCACCGCGCCCCGCAAAAACACCGCCTACACTTTGACCGAGCACGCCCCGTGCTTTAACTGGCACCACACTTCCAACATGACCACGACTGCGGTTCCCACCATCATCTACACCAAGACCGACGAAGCGCCCGCGCTCGCGACCTACTCGTTCCTGCCCATCGTGCAGGCCTTTGCCAAACACGCGGGCATCGCCGTGGAGCCGCGCGACATCTCGCTGGCCGGCCGCATCCTCGCCGCGTTTGCCGATCTGCTGCCGCCGTCGCAGCGCGTCCCCGACGCTCTCGCCGAACTCGCCGCGCTCACCCTCCGGCCCGAGGCCAACATCATCAAGCTGCCCAACATCAGCGCCTCCATCCCGCAGATGAAGGAAGCCATCGCCGAGCTCCAGGCCCGCGGCTACGCGCTCCCCGATTACCCGGAATCTCCCAAGACCGACGCCGAGAAAGACGCCAAGGCCCGCTACGACCGAGTCAAAGGCTCCGCCGTCAACCCCGTGCTC
>MWDT01000463.1 GCA_002070825.1 Verrucomicrobia bacterium ADurb.Bin122 | reverse complement strand
CCGCCATCAGCGGCAGGTGCCGGGCGATGTTGACGACCGTTTCGGGCATGAGCGTCGGAGCGGAGCCGCGGGAAGTGCGCGGCTCAATGCACCGCCGGGCGCAACAGCTCGGCCTGCCAGGGCAGGAGCAGCTCGTCGAGTTTCTCGGGCTCGCGCGCGAGTTGTGCGAGCTGCGTACGGTTGGCGATCAGCGTCGCCTCCAGCTTGAGCTCGGCAGCGACGCGATCGCGCTGCGCCTTGATCGCATCCTGACGGGCGAGCTCCTCGGCGGTGAGCGGAGCGCTGCGCTGATGCTTGCGGCGCGGGAGCGTCTTCGGGTCGCGTTCGAAACCGGCGCGGAGCGCGGAGGCGAGCGAGGCGGCGAGCCGCTGGTGGCGCTTGCCGAGGTTGATGTTGGAAAGGATGTCGTCGTAGGAGCGCCCCTCTTCCGCCGCGTGGCAGATTTTCATGAGCAGCTCGTTGCCGCAGACCTTGAACGGCGGCGTGTCGAGGCGCTGCGCCTGCTCTTCGCGCCAGTAGTAGAGCGCGTGGAGCACACTCAGACCGCGGCCGCGGAAACGGTCGGCCTGGCCGATGCGCCAGTCGTTCTCGTCGGGCGGGGCGAAGCCCTCGGCGCCGGCGGCGATCTGCGCGCGGCATTGCTGCTCAAACCAGTCGAGGCGGCCGAGGCGCTTGAGGTCCTTGCGCAACAGGTCGCGCAAGCCGGGCAGGTGGAGCACATCGAGGGCGGCGTAGTCGAGCAGCTTCTGGGTGATCGGGCGCTTGGACCAGTTGGCCTTCTGGCCCTCTTTGTTGAGCTTCAGGCTGAAATGCTCCTCCATGAGCGCCGCCAGGCCGATGCGCGGGCGGTGCAGGAGTTGCGCGGCGAGCATCGTGTCGAAGATGCTGCTGGCCTTGAATCCGCAGTGCGACTGGAGCAGGCGCAGGTCGAAATCGCAGCCGTGCATGACCAGGTGCGTCTTGGCAAGGCGCGGCCAGAGGGCGTCGAGTTTCAGGCCGGGGGCGAGCACATCGACGAGGAAAATCTCACGATCCGCCATGATCTGCAGGAGGCAGACGCGCGTGCGGTAGTGGTACATGTTGTCCGCCTCGGTATCGAGGAACACCTCGTCCACCCGGTCGATCGCATCGAGCAACGGCTGGAGGGTGCCGGGCTGGTCGATCAACGTGTACGAGGGCGCGCTGGGGTTCACTTTTACGCCGAACAATCGGCGTACCGGGTGCGGAATAAGACGGGAAATCATCGAAACGAGAAACGAGCAAAAGCGATGTGGCGGTGGAGCGCGAACCCCTTTTCAGCCCTCCCAGGCGGAGAGAAACGCGTCCATCAACTGCGGCAGGTCCGGGCTGTAACCGCCTTCGAGGACGGCGGCGGTGGGCAGCGCGGCCTCGCGCACCCATTTGCCGAGCTCGCCGAAGTCGGACATCTCCAGCGAGAGCGTGGCGACCGGATCGTGCGCGTAGGCGTCGAAGCCCGCCGAGATCAGCATCAGCTCGGGCTGGAAGGCCAGCAGGTGGTCCCACGCCTGGCGCAGCGCCTGCATCTGCACCTCGCGCGTGGCGTGCGGCGCGATGGGCCAGTTGCGACAACCGATGGTGTCCTGCGTGCCCGTGCCGGGATAGCCCGGGAACTGGTGCACCGAGCAAACGGCAAACCCCTCGCGTCCCTTCAGAATATCCTCGGTGCCGTTGCCGTGGTGAGCGTCGAAATCCCAGATCGCCACCCGCGCCACGCCCTGTTGCCGCGCCACGAGCCCCGCAATCGCCACCTGGTTGAGGTAACAAAATCCCATCGCCTCGCGGTACGTCGCGTGGTGGCCCGGCGGGCGCATGAGCGAAAAGACCTTTTGCCCGGCTCGCGCGAGATCGACCGCCTCCAGCGCCGCGCCGACCGAGCGGCGCGCGTGCGCATAGATATCGGGCACGTAGGGCGTGTCCTCGTCGAAATCCCCCTCGGGATTCTGGAGTTGTTGCAACAACTCCGGCGCGTGTGCGAGCGCCAGCACCGACTCGTCGGCCATCCGCGGCAGCCGCCATTCCCATCCCGGATGGGCGGCGCGCAGAAACTCGGTCGCTCGTCGCACTCGAGCGGGCTGTTCCGGCCGC
>MWDT01000462.1 GCA_002070825.1 Verrucomicrobia bacterium ADurb.Bin122 | reverse complement strand
CGAGCTGCTCGAACGCCTCGTGGCCGAGGGCAAAATCCGCACCTATGGCTGGAGCACCGACCGCGCGGATGCGCTCCGGGCGTTCTCAGGTGCTCCGAACTGTGGCGCCCTTGAGCAGCAGTTGAGTGTACTTGATGGCAACATGGAGGTGCTCGCGCTGTGCGATGAGCTCGATCTGGCCAGTCTCAACCGTGGCCCGCTCGGCATGGGGCTGTTGACTGGAAAACTCGGCGCCGGGAGCCGCTTTGCCAGCGACGATGTGCGCAGCCACGCCCAGTGGCATCCGGGGTTTAAGGACGGCAAACCCACGGCGGAGTGGCTCGCCAAACTGGCGGCCATCCGCGAGGTGTTGACGAGTGGCGGGCGGACACTGGGACAGGGGGCGCTTGCCTGGCTCTGGGCGCGCAGTCCGCGGACGGTCCCGATCCCTGGCTTCAGGACGGTCGCGCAGGTCGAGGAAAACTGCCGGGCCATGGAGTTTGGCCCGCTGACCGCCGCACAGATGCGCGAGATCGACCGGTTGCTCGGGCGCGAGTGAGGCTCGCGCTGGGCGGCGGCTCACTCGCGTGGGCGAGTGGCGCGGCCGGGGCTGGTCCGTATGAGGCGGGCCAGCTCTTCCGGGTGCGACCACTGGACATTGTGATCGCCGGTCATGACGACGGTTTCCCATCTGCGTGCCTCTGCGCGCTCGTAGAAGCGGAAAAACTGGTCGTCGGCGGGCGCGTGCCCTTCATCGACGGTGAGGATGTAGGTGGTGGGGATTTGGGCGGCCGCGGCGGGTTGGCGCAGCACGATGGGGTCGGTGAAGGTTTTGACGGGGTGCGGCACGTCGTGCGGGGGCGGGCTGAGCGGATCGGTCACCCAGGGTGGGATGATGAACCCGTTTTCGATTTTGAACGCGGTGGGCGGGCGGTCGCCCTGAACATTTTCCCCGTTTTCCGGGAGGATCGCATCGAGGTACACGGCGCGTTTGATGCGGTCGGGCACGCGATCGATCACGCCGGTGATGACCATGCCACCGTAGCTGTGGCCCATGAGCACGACGTCGTGCAGATCCTCCCAGAGGATCAGGTTGACGATGTCGGTGATGTGCGTGTCGAGCCCGACTTCGGGCTGGGCGAGGTGGTGCTTTTCGCCGAGGCCGGTGAGCGTGGGCCGGTGCACGGTGCTGCCGTCTGCAGAGAGGAGCCGGTCGACGGTCTTGAAGGCCCAGCCGCCGCCCCATGCTCCGTGCACGAGGACGTAGGTGTTGGACGAGGTGGCGGCAGGTGGCTTGGTCGCGACGGGGTCGGCCTCGCAGAGCGCAAGCGTGGCGAGGAGCGCGATCAATCGAAGGAGGGCGGTTTGGAGGATGCGCATTGTGGTTCGTGTAGTGGGAGTGGAACGGAGGGGGCTGGGCGGCGTCTGTGGCCCGGCCGGTGTGGGGCGGGAGGCGGAGCCGTCGTCGGGGTGGGAGGTACTGAAGCGTGGCTGTGGGCGAAAGGCGAACAGGGAATCGCGCCGGGCATCGCCGATATCTGGCCCGACGCGGACATCACGGTGCATCCCGAGCCCGTGCCCGAGGCTAATTAAGGGCGCCGGCGCACCACGCGCGTGGCCCGCTTTGGGGACGGATTTCGAACCACGGTGGCACGGAGCGCACGGAGGGCTTTCGGGGCTGCGCGGGGGGCGGCGCGCAAGCGATCAACCTTCGGGCGGCGCCGGCTCTTCCATGACAAAGTAGTGGTGGGCGGCCTCGGCCTGGGCCTGCACATAATCGCCGAGATTGGTTTTCGGCGCTTTTTTCCTGGGACGTTTAGGCTTGGTGCTGGTGGCGAGTGGGGCGGCCAGCTTCTCGTAGAGCGCAAACAGGTACTCGACGCGTTCGCGGTCATTGGCAAACGGAGCCTGACGGTAGCTCTTGTCCACCGCGTGATCGAGTGCGCGGTGGGCCTTTAGCAACTCGGTAGGCATGGCGAGCGGATCGTAGAGGTCGGCGAGGCTCGCGCCGCCATCGATGTGCGGCTTGCGGGCGTCGAGTACGGCCTGGGCCGCTTTTTCCACGGCGGCGCGCTGTTTGGTGTCGGGCTCGGGCCAGGGAAAGTTGTTGAAAACGAGGCCGGCGGAG
>MWDT01000461.1 GCA_002070825.1 Verrucomicrobia bacterium ADurb.Bin122 | reverse complement strand
CTCAAAGAGTGGCTCCCCAACCAGCGCATCGAGGTCGTGCGCAACCCTCGATACTGGGACGCCGCCCGCGTGAAACTCGACGAGGTCCACTTCTACGCCACCGAAGACATCGCCGCCGAAGAGCGCATGTTCCGCACCGGCCAGCTCGACATCACCTACGAACTGCCCAACTCAAAAATCGACGTCTACCGCCGCGAGCGCCCCGAGAGCCTGCAAACCACCCCCTACCTCGGCGTCTATTTCTACCGCTGCAACGTCACCCGCCCCCCTCTCAACGACAAACGCATCCGTCGCGCCCTCGCCCTGGCCGTCAACCGCGACACCCTCGTCAAACGCGTACTCCGCGGCGGCCAGAGCCCCGCCTACGCGATGAGCCACCCCGACTGCGCCGGCTACTCCGCCCAGGCCCAGCTCACCGAAGACATCGCCGAGGCCAAACGCCTGCTCGCAGAGGCAGGCTACCCGGGAGGGAAGGGCCTCCCCCCCATCGAACTACTCTACAACACCTCCGAAAATCACCGCGCCATCGCCGAGACGTTGCAGGCCATGTGGCGCAAAAACCTCGGCGTCGATGTCCGTCTCACCAACCAGGAATGGAAGGTCTACCTCGACTCCCAGCACACGATGAACTTCCAGCTCCAGCGCTCCGGCTGGATCGCCGACTACATCGACCCGCACGTCTTCTTCGAGCTGTGGGAGACCGACAACGGCAACAACAACTCCGGCTGGAGCAATCCCGAGTACGACCGCCTCCTCCACGAAGCGCTCCGCACCGCCGACACCGCCGCGCGCTACGCCATCTACCAGAAGCTCGACGCCATCCTCATCGACGAGCTCCCTGCAATCCCCCTCTACTATTACTCGAAGACAAACGCCATGCACCCACGGGTGAAGGGCTATCTCCCGACCCCGCTCGACGGCCATCCCTACAAGTACATTTCCATTCAGGACTGACCGCCACCGCAGCGTTTTCCCTTCCGCCCCGGAGCCTTTTCGCCCACACACTCCCGACGTGTTTCGCTTCATCGCCCGACGTCTTCTGGAGACGATTCCGGTCCTCCTCATCATCGTCTCCGCCACATTCTTCATGATCCGGTTCGTGCCCGGCGGCCCCTTCACGGCCGAAAAAGCCGTCACGCCGGAAATCCTGCGAAACCTTGAGGCTCACTACGGGCTCAACCAGCCCCTCCACCGCCAGTACTTCGACTACCTCGGCAAACTCGCCCACGGAGACCTCGGCCCCTCCTTCAAGTACCCCAACCGCACGGTCAACGAGATCATCGCCGACAAACTCCCCGTCTCGCTGGAGCTCGGCCTGCTCTCCCTCGGCATCGCCCTCGCCCTCGGATTGACCGCCGGCATCATCGCCTCCATCTGGAAAAACACCTGGCTCGACTACACTGCCTCCTCCCTCGCGATGATCGGCATCTGCGTGCCCACCTTCGTCCTCGGCCCACTGCTCGTCCTCTTTTTTGCCATTCATCTCGGCCGGTTCAACGCCTCCGGCTGGTACGACTGGCAGGACCGCGTGCTTCCCGCACTCACCCTCGGCTGCGTCTACGCCGCCTACATCGCCCGCTTGACCCGCGGCGGCATGCTCGAAGTGCTCAACCAGGACTACATCCGCACCGCACGCGCCAAAGGCGCCTCCGAGCTGCGCGTCATCTTCAAACACGCCTTGCGCGGCGGACTGCTCCCCGTCGTCTCCTTCCTCGGGCCGGCCATCGCAGGCATCCTCACCGGCTCATTCGTCATAGAGACCATTTTCCAGATTCCGGGCCTCGGCCGTGAGTTCGTCACGAGCGCCTTCAACCGCGACTACACCCTCGTGCTCGGCACCGTGCTCCTCTACGCCACGCTCATCGTTACCCTCAATCTGGTCGTCGATGTCGTCCAGGTTTGGCTCAACCCGAAACTGAAATTCGAATGAGCGCCACACCCACCACTCCTCTTTCGGACGCGCCCGAAGCCGGCCGCTCTCCCTGGCAGGACGCCTGGCAACGCCTGCGCAAAAACAAAATCGCTGTCTTCGGCGGCGTGGTCCTCATCCTCCTCACGCTCCTGTGCGCCTTCGGCCCGCTCTTCACGCAATCCTACCGTGAGATGGA
>MWDT01000460.1 GCA_002070825.1 Verrucomicrobia bacterium ADurb.Bin122 | reverse complement strand
GGCGATCTCGGTGACGGTGGCGATGGTGCTGCGCGGCGAGTGGCCGCCCGTGCGCTGCTCGATGGCGAGCACCGGGGAGAGTCCGTGGATGAAATCGACGTCGGGACGCTTGAGCTGGTCGAGCACCTGACGCGCCTGCGTCGAGAGGCTCTCCATGTACTTGCGGTAGCCCTCGGCGTAGATCGTGTCGAAGGCCAGCGACGACTTACCCGAACCGCTGGGGCCGGTGAAGACCACGAGTTTGCCGCGCGGCAGCCGCAGCTCGAGGTTCTTCAAGTTGTGCTCGCGGGCGCCTTTGACGTGGATGTGGGTGGCAGCCTCCATGGAAACGGATGGTTACCTTAACGGAAACCTGCGCGAGGCAAACCGCGAAATCCACCGCAAACCCATGGCGTTTTCACGACAAAGTTGAGCCTTGCGCCGGGCGGATAGGGCCGGTTGCGTGCGAAACCCCGTGGCCGTCCACGCGTAGAAGAACCCAAACACGTCCTCCTATGAACCACTCCGTATCGCCCGCCTTATTCGTCCGACGACTGCGCCTGTGGGGTGCGGCCGGTCTGGCCCTCGCCTGGGCCCACTCCGCGCACGCGTTTTCCTTCAGCAAGGGCGAGCTGAAGGGCAGCTTCGACACCACCCTTTCCGCCGGCACGCTCTACCGCCTCGGCGATCCGAGCCCCTACCTCTACGGCACCACCAACGCCTTCGACGGCGTCGCCGGCCTGCAAAACTCCGTCAACGCCGACGACGGCGACCTCAACTACGGGCGCGGCACCGCCTCCACCTTGATCAAGGCCAACCACGAGCTCGAACTACGCTACCGCAACTTCGGCGCGTTCGTCCGCGGCTACTATTTCTACGATTTCGAAAACGTCGACGGCACCCGCGACCGCGCCCCACTTTCCAGCGAGGCCATCAACCGCGTGGGCCGCAACGGCGAGCTGCTTGATGCCTACGTGCTCGCCAAATTCGACGTCGCCGAGCGCCCGGTCGATCTGCGCATCGGCCGCCAGGTGCTCAGCCTCGGCGAGAGCACGTTCATCCCGAACGGCATCAACGTCGTCAACCCGGTCGATCTCTCGAAACTGCGCCTGCCCGGCGCCGAGCTGAAGGAGGCGTTCCTGCCAGTCAACATGGTGAAGGCGTCGATCAGCCTGACGGAAAACATCACCGTCGAGCCGTTCTGGCTGCTGGAGTTTCGCCAGAACGAGATCGAACCGGCCGGCACTTATTTTTCGACCAACGACTTTGCCTCGCCCGGCGGTCGCAACGTGTTCCTCGGCTTCGGCGCGCTGCCCGACACCGGCACGCTCGGCGCCATGCCGCGCGGCCACGACCGCGAGGGCGGCGACCTCGACCAGTTCGGCCTCGCCACGCGCGTGATCGCGCCCGGCCTAAATGACACAGAGTTTGGTTTCTACTACGCACGCTACCACAGTCGCTCGCCGGTGCTCAGCGCGCACTCGCCCGCGAGCCCCGTCAGCGCGACGCTCGTGCAAACCACCGCCCAGACCCTCGCCACCGAGCGGCTCGCCCCGGCGATGATCGCAGCCGGCTACCCGGCCGCCGGAGTGAAGCAGGCGCTCGCGACGCTCCTTGGCGCGGCGCTGACCGGCGTGCCCTCGGCCAACCTGCCGGCCAGCCTCCAGCCTTTCTATCCCGCCGCGCAGTCCATCGCCACCAACGCGAAAAAAGTCGGTCTGCTCACCGCCGGCGCCACCGGTTACTACTATGTCGAGTACCCGGAGGACATCGACATGCTCGGCGTCAGTTTCAACACCACCATCGGCCAGACCGGCATCGCCTGGCAGGGCGAGGTCAGCTATAAACACGACGTGCCGCTCCAAGCCGACGACGTCGAGCTGCTCTTCGCCAACCTCGCCGTGCTCAACGACACCTTCGGCGGCACCAACAACCAGCTCGTCGGCTCCAGCATGCTCGGCGCCTACGGCACCGACATCGACGGCTACCGCCGCCACGACGTCTGGACCGCGCAGACCACGTTCACCAAATCATTCGGCCCGCACTTCGGCGCGCAACAAGTCGTGGTCGTTGGCGAAATCGGCGGGCTCTACGCCGACATCCCCAACAAATCGATCCTCCGCTACGAAGCCCCCGGCACCT
>MWDT01000459.1 GCA_002070825.1 Verrucomicrobia bacterium ADurb.Bin122 | reverse complement strand
TACGGCTCCGTAGCCGGCAAGAAAATCGCCGTCCTCGGCTTCGCCTTCAAAAAAGACACCAACGACACCCGCGAGACGCCTGCCATCGCCGTCTGCCGCGACCTGCTCGCCGAGCAAGCCAGCGTCGTCGTGTACGACCCCCGCGTCCCAGCCAGCCTCGTACAACAAGAGGTGCTCGGCGCTGGCAAAACCGAACCGCGGCTGACCGTCGCAGCCTCCCCAGTGGAGGCCGTGCAGGGAGCCCACGCCGTCGCCATCCTGACCGAATGGGACGAGTTCAAGACCCTCGATTACGCACGCATCTTCGAATCAATGGCCAAGCCCGCCTACATCTTCGACGGACGCAATATTCTCGACCTGAATAAACTGCGCGCCCTCGGATTCCGCGCCTGCGGCATCGGCAAACCGTCGGCCTGACCGACTCCACCGAGGCAGGCGCGGCTCCATTATCGCCACACGCCTGCACTCACGGGGCACACTCCTCGTACGTTAGAATTTTGGTGCTTAGGCTCGCCTCTACACGGGCAGGAGCTATGCAGGCTTGCGTAGCCAAACGTCAGCCACCCCACCAGCCATGGCGCCATTGCAACCGGTCCTACACCGACTCCCGCGCACCACGACACTGTGCGCCGGCATTGCCGCCTCCTGCTCGAGCGCTTGGGGCGCGCCCACCGATGCGGCACCCCTCGCATTCGAAAGCCCTCTCGCATGGGGCGGACTCCTCGGTATCGGCGCGGTCGCCGGAGCCCTCGCAGCCACTTGGTTTGCCCATCGCAGACCCGCCGTTTCCAGCCCAACCGCCGCTTCACTTTCGGAGATCGAAGAGATTCCCGCGCCCGTCCTGGTGATGGACCTCACCGCAGTCGGGCAATACCTCGCAAACCTCCGCACCTCTGGTGTCTCCGATCTCCGCCAGCACCTCCGTGACCACCCGGATGTGGGCGAGCACGCCTTCCACCTCATCCGCATCGCCGATGCCAACCGCGCCGCGATCAGTGCGGCCGACTACGGAGACCTCCACGAACTCCAGACGCACTTCGCCCTCGCCCCGTGCCCCCCCTATTGGGACGCGTTCCCGCTCATCCTTGATGGCATATGGGAACGCCGCTGGCTCATCGAAGGTGAGTACGAATATCGCGACATCCACAACAAGCAGCGCGTCTGCCTCATCCGCGGCGCCCTGCAGGACCTCGCCCGCGCCCGCCTCCTCATCGTCGATCTCACCGTCACGAAAACTGCGATCGCCGCGCACCTCGCCGACCACGAACAGCTCCGGGACATCCTCGTCGGCGCCAATCTCCTGCTCTGGTGGGCCAAGGTGTACCGCGAAAACGGCCGGCTCCGCTGGAAATTCGACGTTCCTCCCCAGGCAACCAAAAGTGAGATATCCCGCCTCGCCAGCGCCATTGATGTCGGCGGCCTCTGGGACAACGCCCGCCTGCCCGACGCCGAACGCATCCTCGCCGAAGCCGAAGCAGCCGTCCTCGGTGGCGCCACCCACTACGAACACGAATTTCGCGTCCTCGGCCCAGACCGCATGCACTGGATCCGGGAGGAAACCGCCATCCAGAAACTCGGTGAAGGCCAGTGGAGCCTCGTTGGCATCGCCTCCGATGTCACCAAGCACCACGAAGCCGAAGAGGCCAAGGCCCACAGCGCCCTCCAGCTTCAACAAATCCTCACCCGCCTCGACTGCATGGTCTGGCAGGCCACCGTCACCGACCTCAGCGAGAAGTTCGACTGGTTCTTCGACATCCCCCAATCCGGGCTGCAGAAACGAATTTTCGGCGGCGACACCGCCATCAAGACCAAGACGATCTACGCCGATTTCAAGATGCCCATGCTCTCGCAGATGAACGCCTGCGGCACGCAGGCCATCCGAGACGGAGCCCCCGGCTACGAGCAGGAATTCCCCCTCGTGAAACCCGATGGCACCACCTTCTGGCTGCACGAACGCGTCTCCATCACGCGCATCTCAGCCAGGCAGTGGCAACTCATCGGATTCACCATCGACACCACCCCGCGGCACGAGGCCGAAACTGCACGCGCCGCCGCCGAATCCCAACTGCGCCAGATCATGGAGGGCGCCGACTGCCTCCTCTGGCGCGGGCAGGTCGTGCG
>MWDT01000458.1 GCA_002070825.1 Verrucomicrobia bacterium ADurb.Bin122 | reverse complement strand
CGCACGCCGCTGGGGCACGAAAAAACCGGCGCCCTTTCGGGCGCCGGTTTTCATTATGAGTTCTCGAATGAGAGAGGTCTGTGCGGAGGGACTTAGTAGTCCATGCCGCCCATACCGCCGCCCATGCCGCCAGGAGCCGGAGCTTCCTTCTTCTCGGGGAGCTCGGTGATCATGCACTCGGTGGTGAGGAGCAGACCGGCGATCGAGGAGGCGTTTTGCAGCGCGGTGCGCGTGACCTTCGTCGGGTCGACGACGCCGGCCTTGACGAGGTCTTCGAACGCGCCGGTGGCGACGTTGTAGCCCGCGTTGGTCTTGCCTTCGAGGACCTTGGCGACGACGACGCCGCCGTCCACGCCGGCATTGGCGCAGAGTTGCTTCAGAGGAGCTTCGATCGAGCGGCGCACGATGGAGGCACCGATCTTCTCGTCGCCTTCGAGGACGACGGACTCGATGGCCTTGGCCGTGCGGAGCAGCGCGACGCCGCCACCTGCCACGATGCCTTCCTCAACGGCCGCGCGGGTCGCATGGAGGGCGTCTTCGACGCGGGCCTTCTTTTCCTTCATCTCGGCCTCGGTGGCAGCACCGACGTGCACGACGGCGACGCCGCCGGCGAGCTTGGCGAGGCGCTCCTGGAGCTTCTCGCGGTCGTAGTCGGAGGTCGTCTCGTCGATCTGGCGGCGGATCTGCTTCACGCGCGCCTGGATGTCGGACGATTTGCCGGCACCTTCGACGATCGTGGTGTTTTCCTTGTCGACGACGATGCGCTTGGCGCGGCCGAGGTCGGCGACGGTGACGTTCTCAAGCTTGATGCCGAGGTCCTCGGTGATGCACTTGCCGCCCGTGAGGATGGCGATGTCTTCGAGGATGGCCTTGCGGCGGTCGCCGAAGCCAGGGGCCTTGACGGCGCAGACGTTGAGGGTGCCGCGGATCTTGTTGACCACGAGGGCGGCGAGGGCTTCGCCTTCGACCTCTTCAGCGATGATGAGGAGGGGCTTGCCGCTCTTGGCTGCGGTCTGGAGCAGCGGGAGGAGGTCGTTGAGGGCGCTGATCTTCTTTTCGTGGATCAGGACGTAAGCGTCTTCGAGGACGGCTTCCATGCTCTCGGCGCTCGTGACGAAGTACGGGGAGAGGTAGCCCTTGTCGAACTGCATACCTTCGACGACGTCGAGGGTGGTCTCGATGGACTTGGCCTCTTCGACGGTGATGGTGCCGTCCTTGCCGACCTTGTCCATGGCGTCGGCGATCTTGTCGGCGATCTCGTAGTCCCAGTTGGCGGAGACGGCGGCGACCTGGCGGATCTCGTCGCGGTTGTTCACCTTCTTGGAGATCTTGCCGAGCTCGGCGATGGCGGCCTCAACGGCCTTGTCGATACCACGCTTCAGGAAGATCGGGTTGCAGCCGGCGGCCACGTTCTTGAGGCCTTCGCGGTAGATCGCTTCGGCGAGCACGGTGGCGGTGGTGGTGCCGTCGCCGGCGTTGTCGGAGGTCTTGGAGGCGACTTCCTTCACCATCTGGGCGCCCATGTTCTCGTAGGGATCGGGAAGCTCGACTTCCTTGGCGACGGTCACGCCGTCCTTGGTGACGGTCGGGGAACCAAATTTTTTGTCGATGATGACGTTACGGCCCTTGGGCCCGAGGGTCACCTTGACGGCGCGGGAGAGGAGTTCGACGCCTTTGAGCACTTTCGCGCGCGCGGCTTCATCAAACAGAAGTTGTTTTGCTGCCATAGTAGATTTTTTCCAGTTGAGGGTTGTTAACTAAAACGCGGTTCAGCGGATGATGCCGAGGATGTCGTCTTCGCGGACGAGGGTGAACTTCTCGTCGTCGATCTTCACCTCGGTGCCGCCGTACTTGCTGATGAGGACGCGGTCGCCGACCTTGACCTCGAAGGCCTGGGTCTTGCCGCTCTCGTCCTTCTTGCCGGTACCGAGCGCGATGACTTCGGCTTCCTGCGGCTTCTCTTTGGCCGCGTCCGGGATGATGATACCACCACGGACTTGTTCTTTTTCTTCGATGTGCTTCACGAGCACGCGGTCGCCGATCGGCGTGATTTTGGATTTAGCCATAGGATTTGTATTTGTGGGTTGAGAGGTTGGGTTTTCGATGGGCGCGAAAAGCGCCAATA
>MWDT01000457.1 GCA_002070825.1 Verrucomicrobia bacterium ADurb.Bin122 | reverse complement strand
TTGGTCATCAACTCGTGGATGCCCACGCGGCCCTTGTAGCCGTTGCCGCCGCATTGCGGGCAGCCCTGCGGGTTGGCCCGGAAGATGGGGCCGTCGAGCGGCCCACCGAGCGCCTTTTCGATGATGCCCTTCTCGCGACCCTCCGGCACGTAGGACTGCTTGCAGTTTTTGCAGACGCGGCGGAGCAAACGCTGCGCGCAGACGGCGACGAGCGAGGCAGAGACGTTAAACGGCTCCACGCCCATCTCGGCGATGCGGGCAATGGTCGAAGGGGCGTCGTTGGTGTGGAGCGTCGAGACGAGAAGGTGGCCTGTCAGCGCAGCTTCGATGGCGATCTCGGCCGTCTCCTGGTCGCGGATTTCGCCGACGAGGATCACGTCGGGGTCCATGCGCAGGTAGCAACGGAGCGCGCGGGCAAACGTGAGCCCGATCTGACGGTTCATCTGCATCTGATTGATGCCTGGAAGCGTGTACTCGATCGGGTCCTCCGCCGTCTGGATGTTCATGTCCGGCGTATTGATCTCGGAGAGCGCGGAGTAGAGCGTCATCGACTTGCCGGAGCCGGTCGGGCCGCAGTGCAAAATCATGCCGTAAGGCTGGCGGATGCACTCGCGGTAGCGCTCCAGATTCTCCTCGGAGAAACCGAGCGCGGGCAGCGGCAGCGTGGACTTCTGTTTGTCGAGGATGCGCATCACGACTTTCTCGCCGAAGTTCATCGGGCCGGTGGCGACGCGCAGATCGACGTCGATGTTCTTTTTCGTGAATTTTTTGAAGACGATGCGGCCATCCTGAGGCAACCGACGCTCGGCAATGTCGAGGTTGCACATGATCTTCAGGCGGGTGACGAGCGCGTTGGCGGCGGTCTTCGGCAGGCGCAGTTTTTCCTGGCACAGGCCGTCGATGCGGTACCGCACCATCAAATCCTTTTCCTGCGGCTCGATGTGGATATCCGACGCGCCGCAGATGTAGGCGTCCTCGATGATGCGGTTGGCGAGCTGGATGATCGGTGCGGACTCCTCATTTTCGAGGTCACTGGCGGCGACCTCGGACAAGGCATCGCCGGTGTACGCGTCGTTGACCACGTCGGCGACCCGACTGATGTCGATGCCGCCGTCGGGGTGGGTTTCCGTCCGGAAGTATTTTTTGGTGAGCGACTCGATCAACGAGGCCGGTGCGACGTGGACCTCCTCGATGGTCAGTTCGGTGGCACGCTGAAAGGCCTCGCGCTTGGTGTAGTCGAGCGGGTTGGCCATCAGCGCGACGACGGACGCCGGCGACAGGCGTTTGTAGGGGAACACCCCCTCGCGACGGATGACGGCATCGCCGACGACCTCGACCAGCTTTTCGTCGATCTCGATTTCCTCGGCCTTGGTGATGAGGGGCTGGTCAGTGAGCTTGGCGACGAAGCGCGCAGTGTCGTCGGCCCCGATCTGAAACTTCGGATCGAGCATTCGGTGCAGGAGCGTGGCGGAGTACTCGGCCACCTCCTTGAGCAACTCGAGGTCTCGCTCGGTGAACAATCCATCGGTACCGGCGCCGAGTTCCTTGTTGAGCACCTGGATTGCGCCGATGACGACATCGGTCTTCAGCGGTACCGTAAGCATCGAGAGCACCTCGAAACCCGTGCTCATGTTTTTGAGCGACTCGGCCTCCGGGCCTGTCTTGGAGAAAAAGAGCGGTTCGCCCGTCGCGATGACCTTGCCCACGTTGCCCGTGCCCAGAGGCAACTTCATCGCCAGAAGTTTCTCGGAAGTCTCCCGGAATTTCTTCTCCTTGGCCGGGTCCTTCCCCCAAAGCGTCGGCGAATAGTAGATCTGTTTGAAGGCGATGTCGTTTCCCTCGACGAGGTAAAGCGTCATCGACTGCGCCTGAAGCGCCTCGACCACCTTCGAGGCCGTGAGCTCGATCACCGAGGCCACATCGTCACGGCTGGGAGTCGGCTTGGAGATGATCTTGATGAGAAGGGATCGGCGCAGGGTATTTGCAACGGTGAGGGTAGCCATGATTAGAAAGCTTAAAGGCTTACTCATGAGTTGCCAGCAGATGCACATAGGCGCAAAGAGAAAACCCGGCCAGCCCTCCCCATGACCTCGTTCCTGCTATCCTGGTGGCGCCGTCTCCGTGGCACCGATTCGCTCGGCGC
>MWDT01000456.1 GCA_002070825.1 Verrucomicrobia bacterium ADurb.Bin122 | reverse complement strand
CGCTACACGCTCGCCATTTCGGTGCGCAGCGGCGCGGAGGCGTTTACCAATCATTATCCACTCTGGGTTTATCCGGCGAAGGTCGACACCACCGTGCCCGCCGGCGTGACGCTGGTGCGTCGCTACGATGCGGCGACAGCGGCGTTGCTTGCCGAGGGAAAACGCGTGTTGCTCGTGCCCGATTCTAAGAACTGGGCGGATAGCGCCGGCGGTGCGTATGCCACGGATTTCTGGAACTGGCCGATGTTTAACGGCACGCCCGGCACGATGGGGTTGCTTTGCCAGCCGGAACACCCGGCACTGGCGGGTTTCCCGACGGCGTTTCACAGCGAGCGCCAGTGGTCGGCGCTCGCACACGCTTCGACTCCGGTGATTTTGACGGATGCCCCGCGCGCGCTGCGGCCGATCGTGCAGACGATCGACAACTACGAGCGCAACGACCGGCTCGGGCTCGTGTTTGAGGCGAAGGTTGGCCCCGGTTCGCTGCTCGTGTGCGCGGTGGATGTGCTCGCGTTGCAGGACAAACCGGAGGTGCGGCAGTTGCTCGCCAGCCTGCTCGCCTATGCGGGCTCGGCGAAATTTGCGCCGACGGTGGCGCTGACGCCTGCCGAGTGCGCGCGTTTCCTGCGTCCGTCGCTCGCGCAGAAGCAGCCGGTGCAGGCGACGTCGTTTTTCCAGCCGCCGTGGGGCGCGACGCCGGAGCCGGCGCGCGCGATCGATGGCGACATTTGCACGAAATGGGTGGCGGCCGACGACGACAAGGCGCCCGCGCTCACGGTCGATCTCGGCGTGGGCCGGCAGGTCGACGCCGTGCAGGTGCTGTGGGAGCGCGACGAGGCGGGCTACCGCTACACCGTGGAGGTTTCCAACGACGGCGCGGCGTGGACGCTGGTCAGCGATCAGCGGACCAACGCGTTTGCGGATGGGCGCCACTATGTGACGTTTGCGCCTGTGCCGGCACGCCATCTACGGGTGACGTTGACGGGCTGGCCCACCGGTGGCCGGGCTTGCATCCGCGAGCTGCGCGCCCTAGGACAGTGATGTGCGCCACCTACCCCAATGCCTTTTCGCATAAAAGTTAACGCACCATTGATTCACGTCGACTGGTACGGCGAGCTCGTCGCCGCTGACTTGCCACAGATGTTTGCGGAGATGAAACGCGCGGCTGGCTCGCTTCGCTGCCCGCCGCGAGTCCTCGTGACCTGCGATGGAGTGACGGCGGTGAACTTCGAGTACGCCAATGCCAACGCGCACTCCGACCGGCGCAGCCGGCTGCCGATGCCGGGTCGCGTGAAATCCGCCACCGTGGCGGATCGCCCGCTGACCGTGGGTGTCGCGCGCATGTTTATGGCAATTAACGAGAATCCCAATCTCGACATGCGGGTTTTCTCCACACTGGAGGAGGCGATGGCGTGGTTGAATGCCGACGACGACGCGTCGCCGATCGGGGAGAATGCGGCACAGGATTCTTCGGGATGTGTTTCACCTTAAACGTGTTTAGACTCTTTTCCTAAAAAGCTTGCATTAGTCTGATGATTTAACGATAAATTAAGCCGAAACCTCCTCTTTCTTTCCCTACTATGAAGTTCTCCGATGGTGAGTGGCTGATGCAACCGGGCGTCTCCGCCTTTTATCCCGCCGAAGCGCACACGGTGACCGAGCTGGACGGCAAGCTCGTGATCGATGCGCCGACGCGCAATATCAAGCACCGTGGCGACACGCTCGGCGGTCCGTTGATCACGGTCACGCTCAGCTCGCCGATGCCCAACGTCGTCAAGGTCCGCCTCGAACACTACGCGGGCGGGATCGACAACGATCCGCAGATTCCGGTGCAGCCGCAGCCGGCGCACAAGGTCGTCATCGAAAACGGTACCGAGGAAGCGGTCCTGCGCACGGGCGATCTCGCGGTGCACGTCAAGAAGCCGGGATGGGAAGTTACCTTCAAGGGCGCGGGCAAATACCTCACGCGCACGGCGTGGCGCGGCATGGCGTACGCGCAGGTCAATGGCCAGCCGCACATGCACGAGCGCCTGCAGCTCGGCGTCGGCGAAAACGTGTACGGCCTCGGCGAGCGTTTCACGGCCTTCGTGAAAAACGGTCAGGTCGTGCAGAACGACAACAAGGACGGCGGCACCGGCTCCGAC
>MWDT01000455.1 GCA_002070825.1 Verrucomicrobia bacterium ADurb.Bin122 | reverse complement strand
GCGAGATCGACGCCCTGGATGCCGGGAAACGCCGGCTTGCGCTCGCACTCGATCATCACGACGCCCTCGGCAAAGGGCGTGGCGGCGACGACGCCCGGCACTTTGCGGATGTGGGCGAGCAGCTCGCCGGGGCGCGTGATGTAGCCGTTGGCGCGCACCTGGACGTCGCCCTGGGTGTCCACGACCATGCGGCGGATCTCGCGGCCGAAGCCGCCCATCACGCTCGTCGAGATGACGAGCAGGGCGACGCCGAGGGCGACGCCGAGGATCGAGATCGCCGTGAAGAACGGGAACCGTTTCCCCGACGGGAAGAGCTGTTTCAGCGCGAGGTAGAGATACCAGGGCATCGTCGGGGAGGTCGGGCAGGGGACGCGTTACGCGCCGGCCACGGGATTTTCCGGGCGGAGCTGCGGGTAGAGGATGACGTCGCGGATGCTCTCGGCGCCCGTGAGCAGGATGCAGAGGCGGTCGATGCCGATGCCCATGCCGCCGGCCGGGGGCATGCCGTGCTCGAGCGCGAGGAGGAAGTCGTTGTCGATCTTCTGGACCTCTTCGCCGGCCTGCGCCTCGAACATCTGGCGCTGCACGTCGGGGTCGTTTTGCTCGGAGTAGGCGGGGGCGATTTCCATGCCGCCGATGGTCAGCTCGAAGACGTCGAGCGTGCCGGGCTCCGTCTGGCTGAGCTTGGCGAGCGGGCAGAGCTCCTGCGGGAGGTTGAGCACGAAGGTCGGCTGGATGAGCGTCGGCTCGATCTTCTTGGAGAAAATTTCGTTGGTGATTTCGAACTCCTCCCAGCCGGGGTGGATGTCGAGGCCCATGGCCTTTGCCTTGGCCATCTTGTCGGCCTTGGAACGGCTGAACCACTCGGCGTCGCCGGTGGCTTCGACGATGAGGTCCTTGTACTTCACCTCGCGCCACTCGCCGCCGAAGTCGATCTCCTGGCCGCTGGCGGCGTGCTTGATCTTGGTCGTGCCCAGCACGTCGCGACAGAGCGTGGTGAGCATGTCCTTGATGAGTTTCATCATGCCGCGGTGGTCGCTGTACGCCTGATAAACCTCGAGCATGGTGAACTCGGGGTTGTGGCGGCGCGAGAGGCCCTCGTTGCGGAAGTTGCGGCCGATCTCGAACACGCGGTCAAAGCCGCCCACGAGCATGCGCTTCAGGTAAAGTTCGAGCGAGATGCGCAGCACGAAGTCGCATCCGAGCGCGTTGTGATGCGTGAGGAAAGGCTTGGCGGCGGCACCGCCGGCGACGCCCTGGAGGATCGGCGTCTCGACTTCGAGGAAGCGGCGGTCTTCGAGGAAATGGCGGATGGTGGAGACGATCTTGCCGCGTTTGATGAGGCGCTCGCGCGACTCCATGTTGACGATCAGATCGAGGTAACGCTGGCGATAGACCTGCTCGGCGTCGGTCAGGCCGTGCCACTTTTCGGGCAGCGGGCGCAGCGACTTGGAGACGAGCGTGTACTTGTCGGCGCGCACGGTGACCTCGCCGGACTTCGTCTTGAAGAGCGTGCCGGTCACGCCGATGAAGTCGCCCATGTCGAGCTTCTTGAAGGCCGCGTAGGCGTCGTCGCCGATCACGTCCTTGCGCACGTACAGCTGGATGAGGCCTTCCTGGTCGAGAATCTTCACGAACTGGCTCTTGCCCATGTCGCGGATGGTCACGAGGCGGCCGGCGACGGAGACGGTTACGGCGTTGTCCTGGCCCTCGACGTAGAGTTTCAGCGCCTCGGCCGAAAAGTGCGTCTGCTCGCAGTTCGCACGAAACGGGTCCTGACCGGCGGCACGCAGGTCGGCGAGCTTCTGGCGGCGGACGGCGTGTTGGTCGTGGCTGATCTCGGTGGGAATGTCGCTCATGATGGAAAGCCGACGAGCGTGGGCGGCGCCGTGGCCGTGCGCAAACGGAAATTCTCCCCGGCGCGCTCTAGCGGCGTTGCCTTCGTGCCGATTTAGGGGAGAACCGTACCCCATCGTGAGTTCCCTGCTTACTTCCATCATGGTCAGCGCCTGCCTCGGCGCGCTCGTCGGACTCATCCGCCAGTGGAGCGACCAAAAGGAACGCCCCGGCGAAGCCGACTTCGGCGGCGTGCGCACCTACACGTTTTGGGCGATGATCGGCTGCATCGGCGCCGCCGGCCAGCA
>MWDT01000454.1 GCA_002070825.1 Verrucomicrobia bacterium ADurb.Bin122 | reverse complement strand
ATAACATAATCATGATCGGGCCGCCCGGCTCGGGAAAATCGATGATCGCCAAACGCATCCCGACGATCATGCCGCCGCCGACGTCCGACGAGTTTCTCGAAGTCCTCTCGATCCACTCCGCCGCCGGGCGCACGTTGCAAGGCGACATGCCGTGGGGCGTGCGCCCGTTTCGCAGCCCGCACCACACCGTCTCCGACGTCGCGCTGCTGGGCGGCGGCACCGTGCCCGGCCCCGGCGAAATCTCGCTCGCGCACCACGGCGTGTTGTTCCTCGACGAATTGCCGGAGTTCAAACGTTCGGCGCTCGAAGTGCTCCGCCAGCCGCTCGAAGAGGGCGAGGTCACGATCTCGCGCAGCGCGGGCAAGGTCACCCTGCCGTGCTGCTTCATGCTCGTGGCCGCGCTCAACCCCTGCCCTTGCGGCTACCTCGGCGACGCCGCGCACTCGTGCCGCTGCTCTCCAATACAGATCCAACGCTACCGCGCGCGGATCAGCGGCCCGTTGCTCGACCGCATCGACCTGCACGTCGAGGCGCCGGCGTTGTCGGTCTCGGAGCTGCGCACGCTCCAGCCCGGCGAAAGTTCTGCGGCAATCCGCGCCCGCGTGACGGCCGCGCGCCAGCGCCAGCATGCGCGACTGGCCGGCTGCAAAATCTCCGTCAACGCCCGCCTGCCGCACGCGCTCATCCGCAAACACTGCGCGCTCGACGGCTCGCTCGGCGACCTCCTGCAACAAGCCATGGAGCGGTTGAAACTCTCCGCCCGCGCCTACGACCGCATCCTCAAAGTCGCCCGCACCATCGCCGACCTCGCCGACTCGGAGAAAATCCAGGCGCCGCATCTTCTGGAGGCGATCCAGTACCGCAGTCTTGACCGCAATCTGTTTCAGTAGACGCCGTGACGCGTATTTTTTACCGGAGCGACCGCCGCCGCCCTTGACGCATCCCCACGCCGCCGGTACCCCCTAACCCACGCCTATGTACATTGTAATGATTGCCCCAGAATGCGCACCGGTCGCCAAGGTAGGCGGGTTGGGCGATGTGGTTTTCGGCCTGAGTCGCGAGCTCGAGATCCGCGGTAATTCGGTCGAGATCATCCTCCCGAAGTACGACTGCATGCGCTACCAGGAAATCTACGGTCTGCAGATCACGATGAAGGATCTGTGGGTGCCGTGGTACGAGGGCTCCGTGCATTGCACCGTGTACTTCGGCTTCGTGCATGGACGGAAGTGCTTCTTCATCGAGCCGCACTCGCAGCAGAATCTCTTCAACCGGGGCGTTTACTACGGGCACAACGACGACGACGAGCGTTTCGCCTTCTTCAGCAAAGCCTCGCTGGAGTTCATGCTGAAATCCGGCAAACACCCCGACGTGATCCACTGCCACGACTGGCAGACCGCGCTCGTGCCCGTGATGCTCTACGAGCTCTACGAGAAGGCCGGCCTGCGCCATCCGCGCGTCTGCCTCACCCTGCACAACGTCGCCCACCAGGGGCTCACCCGCGAGCACATCCTGCGTGCCACCGGGCTCAACCGCCCCGCGCATTTCTACACCCAGGATCGCCTGCAAGACCCGCGCAATCCCGGCATGCTCAACCTGCTCAAGGGCGGCATCGTTTACTCGAATTTCGTCACCACCGTCTCGCCGCGCTACGCGTGGGAACTCCTCAACACCGACCAGCATCAGGGGCTCAGCCGCACCTTCCACACCCACCGCAGCAAGCTCGGCGGCGTGCTCAACGGCCTCGATTACGACGTCTGGAATCCCGAGACCGACGGGCGCCTGCCCAAGCCCTACTCGGCCGCGAAGATCGGCGACAAATACGAGAGCAAGCGCGCGCTCCGAAACCGCTTCTGGCTCCAGGACGTTTACAAGCCCATCGTCTGCTTCGTCGGGCGTCTCGACTACCAGAAGGGCGTGCCGCTCATCACGCACGCCATCCACTACTGCCTCAGCCACGGCTGCCAGTTCGTGCTGCTCGGCACCAGCCCCGACGCCAAGATCGGGCAGCATTTCTGGGATCTGAAACGCCGGTATAACGACAACCCGGATTGCCACATCGAGCTGAGCTTCAGCGAAGACCTCGCGCACCTGATCTACGCCGGCTCAGACATGATCATCGTGCCGAGCCTGTTCGAACCCTGCGGC
>MWDT01000453.1 GCA_002070825.1 Verrucomicrobia bacterium ADurb.Bin122 | reverse complement strand
TTTGCATCATGAGCGTGTTTTCAGAACTGACCCGCGGCATCATCAAAGAGAACCCGATCTTCCGCCTGGTGCTGGGCATGTGCCCCACCCTGGCCGTGACCACGTCGCTGCAGAACGCCCTCGGCATGGGCGCGGCGGCGACCTTCGTGCTGCTCTGCTCGAACGTGGTGATCTCCTCGCTGCGCAAGGTGATTCCCGCTGCGGTGCGCATCCCGTGCTACATCGTAGTGATCGCGGCCTTCGTACAGATTGTCGATCTCCTGATGCAGGCCTACACGCCGGCCCTCGCCGAGAGCCTGGGCATCTTCATTCCGCTGATCGTGGTGAACTGCATCATCCTCGGCCGCGCGGAAGCCTACGCCTCGAAGAACGGGGTGGCGGCCAGCGCCGCCGACGGCATCGGCATGGGCATCGGCTTCACGCTGGCGCTGGCCATCATCGGATCGGCGCGCGAGTTCTTCGGCAACGGCTCGATCACCCTCTGGGGCGATCTGGCGCTCACGAACATCCACGGCAACGCGATGGTTCTCGCCATCCTGCCGGCCGGCGGGTTCATCACGCTGGGCCTGATCCTCGCGCTGATGAACCACCTGCAGGCGGTCTCCGCCCGGCGCGCGGGCGCACCCGCGCCCCTGCCGCTGGAGCTCGACTGCCGCCACTGCGCGCTCTGCAAGATGGGCGAGTAACCGGCTCCCTTACAGTTGCGAGCCTTTAGACGGGCGCAGCAGGATGTTGGTGATCTTGTTCGCCGTGTCCTTGTATTGCGGGTCCGCCTTCAGCGCCTTCCAGTCCGGATGGCTGATGAAGCTCTTCCACGCCGCCTCTTTGGCCGCCTTGTCGGCGAACCCCAGCATGTAGGTGAGGTTGGGCAGACGGTCGCCCGCCAGCGCCTGGCCGAAAAAGACCGGCCCCATGCCGCACGCCCGGAAAATGGCCAGCTCGCCGCCGCCCTCGAACATCGCGATCTTTTTGGCGTTGCGCTCGATCGTAAAGCTGTTGTAGATGCGGAGCTGCAGCAGGCGCTCCGGCGCATCGGTCACCTGCCGCACTTGCGGGCAGGTCGCGAAGCCGCGCAGCAGCACGCTTGAACAGGTGTCGTACAACGGATCGGCCATCGGCGCGCCGAAGAGCGGCGCGGCGTCCTTCATGTACTGCGCGTCCGCCAGCAACCGCCCGTCCATCTCGGCAAAGGAGGCGCCGTCCGGATGCGGGATCAGCACGAAGACCTGAGTCTCATAGGCGGCGTTGCCGTCGTTCACCTCGGCATTCGACCAGAACACGCCGACCTTGCGGATGCCCTGACGGTTCAGCGCCGGAATTAACGCCCGGTCGAAAACCTGCACCAGCGCCTCCCGCTTGGCCACGCTGCCGCAGACATAGGTCTTGATTTGGATCCACTCGCGCGGCCCGGCCGCCTCCTGTGCCCTGACACCCAGGCCCGCCAACCCCGCCACGCACACCATGCCCGCCAATACCGCTCTGCGCCTCATGCCGTTTCTCCTTTGTGTCGCGCACCGACAGCCGATCGGCCGTCTGCCGTGCTTACCCCCCATTATACCACCGCCGAAGGAAAAGGATAGGCCCTTCAACCCGAAACCCAGGGCCGACGCATCTTAAATTTGACTCATACCGTCAGAACTGCGGGTGTGACATGCACCCAGTGAGTGCCATGCAGTCGGCACTGCGGCATGGTTTTTGTGGCCCCTCGTCCCCGTACCCGTTCACGTACTCGTACACGACGGCCTCATCGCCTTCCCGTGACCGTGTACGGTCCCGCGATTGGCCGGAGCTTGCTCTCTTCCAAATCGCTATCGGGATCGGGATCGTCCATACAGGAACGTTGTTACGCCCGGGGGATGCGTGTCAGGCGCGTGTCTTGCGCTGTGCGAAACCGGCAGGAACGCCCGCTTGTCTCTCGCCAGCCACCAACTCCGAGGACGGCCCGGATCCCCTTCCTCCTTCTCCCCTCCCCCTCCTCCTTCCTCCTTCCTCCTTCCTCCTTTCTCCTTTCTCCTTCCTCCCTCCTTCCTCCCTCCTCCTGGTCTGCCCGGCCGCCAGCCACCAGCCACCAATCGATTGCGTACCAAAAAAAAGGGTTCCCTCGATTTGGAGGGAACCCCTATGCGTCTCCGCATATTTCTTCGATACTCAGAAAACACGT
>MWDT01000452.1 GCA_002070825.1 Verrucomicrobia bacterium ADurb.Bin122 | reverse complement strand
ATTCGCCTGTTGAAAAGGTCACCAGAACCGGTACGCGGCTCGGTATCAAGCCCGCAGAGCGGATTCTCGTGGTGCGCATCGCTGCGCACACCCTACAGCTCTACGTTAACGGCCACTTGGACCGGGCCTACGGCGTTTCCACCTCGAAACGGCCTCCCTCCAACGTGAAAAACTCGCTCGGCACGCCGCGCGGCCTGCACGAGATCGCCGAGCGCATCGGCGCGGGCCAGCCCGCCGGTATGGTCTTCAAATCGCGCAAACCCACCGGCCAACACTTCTCCGAGTGCGCCGACGCCGATACCAACACCAATCTCATCACCAGCCGCATCCTCTGGCTGCGCGGCCTGGAGCCAGGCGTCAACCAGGGCGGTGACGTCGACACCTACGAGCGCTACGTTTACATCCACGGCACCAATCACGAAGCCCGCATCGGCGAGCCGCTCAGCGCCGGCTGTGTGCTCCTGCGCAATCTCGACGTGATCGACCTCTTCGATCGCGTGCGCGCCGGCGACTGGGTCTGGATCTCCGACTAAACGCTCACGGTTCGTCGAGAATCTGGCGAACCTTCACAGAGAACTCCTGCGGAAGAAACGGCTTTTGCAGAAAGTGCGTGTGTGCATCGAGCACCCCGTGCTGTCCGATGATGTCGGCGGGATAGCCCGAGAGATAGAGCACCTTCAGCCGTGGCTGCGACTGGCGCAGGGCCTCGTAAAGCTCACGACCGTTCATGCCTGGCATGATGACGTCGGTGACCAAAAGGCGGAGCACGGGGCCCTTTGCCGCACGCGCAAGGGCCGACTCGCCATCGGCCGCCACCAGTACGTTGTACCCACAGCGTTCGAGGAGTTTTCGCGCGATCAGGCGCACCTGGTCTTGATCCTCGACGAGCAAAACCGTCTCCGAACCAGGGCTCAGACCGCCCGCGGCCGCCGTCAAACCGCCCGGCTCCAGGGCTCCGGCGCAGGCACGAAACGTCAACCGAAACGCGGTCCCCTTCCCCACCTGGCTCGACACCTCGATATGCCCGCCATGCTGCGCCACGATCCCGTGCACGATCGACAAGCCCAGGCCCGTGCCGTGCCCGAGCCCCTTGGTCGTGAAAAACGGGTCGAAGACCTTTTCGAGCGTCTCCGCATCCATACCGCCGCCGGTATCGGAAAACGACAGGCACACGCCGGGGCCGGGCGACAACTTCGGGTGCCCGTCCGGCACCGTGACGGCCTGCGTCGTGAGCATCACCACTCCGCCGCCGGCCATCGCATCGCGCGCATTGATGGAAAGGTTGAGCAACACCTGCTCCAGCTGCCCCACGTCGCCCTCGAGCATGACAGGCTCCGGCGACAACTGCATGCGCACGGAGATGTTTTCCGGCAACACACGGCGGAGCATGCCCTCGAACTTGCGCACCACCTCGTTGAGATCGATCCGCCGCAGGGTCATCGTCTGCTTGCGCGCAAACGCGAGCAGCTGGCGGGTGAGATCGCGCGCGCGTTCGGCGGCATGCACGATTTCGTCGAGATCGTGGCGCTGGTCGGTGCCGGGCGCAAAGTCCTCGCGGAGCATGATCGCGTAGTTGAGGATCGGCGTCAGCATGTTGTTGAAATCGTGCGCGACACCGCCGGCGAGCAGTCCGATCGATTCCATTTTCTGCGACTGGGCCAGCTGGGCTTCGAGTTGTTTACGCTCCAGCTCGGCTCGTTTGCGCGCGCTGATATCGCGCACGACGGCCACGACCATCTCCCGGTGCTCCCACATCGCCACGCGCAGCGACACCTCGACATCGAAGGTCGTGCCGTCGAGCGGTCGCCGCGCGACCCACTCGAAAAGCTGGTCCTGCCGGGTGCGGCGCATGTCGTTGAGCAGCGTGACAAGCTGCTCGAGCTGTTTTCCCGGCGCGGTGTAATCGGCCAGGCAAAAGGCCAACGCCTCCTGACGCGAGACGCGGTAGAGGGCGAGCATCGGCTCGTTCACGGCCACGAGCCGGCCCGCGAAATCGTGGATGAGGATCGCCTCGTGCGTGCTGTTGAAGATCGTGCGGAGATTCTCCTCGGAGGCGCGCAAGTCTTCGAGGCGCTTCTGCAGCTCCGGGTAATAGCTTTTGCGCGAAGACTGTTCACCGAGGCCGATGATCTTGTCGCGCACGCCGCTCCAGTCGGGGGCAGG
>MWDT01000451.1 GCA_002070825.1 Verrucomicrobia bacterium ADurb.Bin122 | reverse complement strand
GCCGGCGGGCCGAGAAGTTCGCGCGCGATGATCGCATGCCGGATGTTTTTTGCGTCGCGCAGCTCGGCGAGCCAGGCGGCGCCGGAGGTGGTCGGGGCTGTACTGGGTTGCTCGATGCGGATCGCCTCGGCCTGCGCAAGCGTGCGCGCCCGCCGGGCTTCTAGCTCCCGGTAGCGGGCCTCGATTTCCCTCTGCCGCTCAAGCGCGGCGCGGTCGATCTCCGGCTCTGGCGGCGGTGCGGCGGGCTCGACTACGGGGGCCAGACGGCGCTGCAGCTCCTTGAGCATGTCCTGAAGCGGATCTTGAAATACCGGTGGTGGCGCCTCCTCCCGGGATGCGGGCATCGGCACGACTGGTGGCGGCTCCGGTGCGAGGGCCGGCGGTGTGGCCAGCCCGCGCCGCTCGGCGATCTTTCGGCGGATGTCCTCGCGGACGCGCCGGGCCTGGTCGTCGTCGTAAGGCTCGGTGCCCGGATTTCGCTCGGGCGTGCCGTCGCCATCGTAGTCGGCGGACTGGCCTTCCTTCTCGCGGCGGCGTTGGTTGAGCCACCACGCGATGATGCCCGCGACGGCGATGACGACCTGGATGTGTTCTAGAAACCAGCGCATGCGCGGTGGTCCGTTTATTTTTTAGTCTCGGGCTGGGCGATGCTGGAACGCATCGCGGTGTCGGACTGCACATTTTCCATCTTGTAGTAGTCCATCACGCCGAGGCGGCCGTTGCGGAAGGCGTCGGCGATGGCTTGCGGCACCTGCGCTTGCGCGTCCACGACCTTGGCCTGCATCTCCTGCACGCGGGCCTTCATTTCCTGTTCGAGCGCGACGGCGGCGGCGCGGCGGATTTCGGCCTGTGCCTGTGCCATGTTTTTGTTGGCTTCGGCCTGTGCCACTTGGAGTTTGGCACCGACGTTCTCGCCAACGTCCACGTCGGCGATGTCGATGGAGAGGATTTCAAATGCGGTGCCGACGTCGAGGCCGCGCGCGAGCACGGTCTTCGAGATGGAGTCGGGGGATTCGAGCACGGTCTTGTAGCTTTCGGCGGCGCCGATGGTGGTGACGATGCCTTCGCCGACGCGGGCGATGATGGTGTTTTCCTTCGCGCCGCCGACGAAGCGATCGAGGTTGGTGCGCACGGTGACGCGGGCTTTGACCTTCACCTGGATGCCGTCTTTGGCGACGCCGTCGATGGTCGTGCGGCCCTGCTCGGGATTCGGACAGTCGATGACCTTCGGATCGACGGAGGTGCGCACGGCTTCGACGACGCTCTTGCCTGAGCCTTTGGTCGCCAGATCAATCGCACAAGCACGGTCCCAGCCGAGCTCGATGCCGGCCTTCTGGGCGGCGATGATGGCCTGGACGGTGGGGACAACGTTGCCGCCAGCGAGGAAGTGGGCGGCGATCTTGTCGGTCGTGAGCTGGATGCCGGCCTTTACGGCGGTGATGCGGGCCTCGACCACGAGGTTGTACGGCACGCCGCCGAGCCGCATGCCGAGGAGATTGAGCATGCTGACGGGCGCGCCGTTGAGCCATGCTTTCAGCCAGGTGCTGAAGAAGGAGAACAGGATGAAGGCGACGATCAGCGAGGGGACGCCGATGAGGATGAGCATGACGATGGATATGTTTGGCATAGGGAAATTAGGGTTTGGTGACGATGAGGCGGAAGTTATCGAGTCCGGTTACACGGATGGGGGCGCCTTTGGGGATGAGCCCGTCGCGGGAAAAGGCTTCGTAGCGTTTGCCCGACACGAGCACGTAGCCGGTCGGGGAGAGTGGGGTGGCGGCTTCGCCGGTCTGGCCAATGATGCTAGCGGGCTCGGCGACGGGCGGCTGCGTGGTGGAGCCGCTCGTGGACTGCACGAATAGTTTTTTGCCGAAGCGGGTGCGCGGGATGACGACGAACTCCAACAGGAGTGTGAGGCCAAGCAGTCCGAGTGCGGCGAGGGTGGCGAGTGCGCCGCCTGCCGCGCCATACGTTTGAAAGGCGAGGATGCAGCCCGCGAGCATGGCGAGCCCGCCTATCGAGCCGAGGATGGCTCCGGGCACGAAGACTTCGCAGACAAGCAGGACGATGCCGAACAGGAAGAGGATGAGGATGGCGTTCATACGTTGGCTTTCTCGACGATGAGACCGAAATCGTTGACGCCGCGGACGACCACCGGCGTGCCGGCAT
>MWDT01000450.1 GCA_002070825.1 Verrucomicrobia bacterium ADurb.Bin122 | reverse complement strand
TTTTGGATTTAGCCATAGGATTTGTATTTGTGGGTTGAGAGGTTGGGTTTTCGATGGGCGCGAAAAGCGCCAATAGAACGCGGGGGCGCGGCCATGGTGGCCGTACCTCCGCGAAATTGGTTCAGGTTATTTCTTCTTGTTGTCGTCGTCCACGACCTCGAAGTCGGCGTCCACGACGTCGGCCTTCTTTTCCGACGGCTTCTTGGAGCCGGCGTCAGGTGTGGGCTCGGCGGCGCCGGCAGCACCGGCATCCGCACCGGCCTGCTGCGCGTGAGCATAGAGCTCGGCACCGACCTTCTGGAGGTTTTCCATGGCGGCCTTCATGGCGTCGAGGTCGGCCTTTTCGAGGGCCTTCTTGGCGTCGGCGATGGCAGCCTCGATGGGGGCCTTCTTGTCGGCGGGGATCTTGTCGCCCGCGTCCTTGAGGGTCTTTTCGAGATTGTAGACGGTGCTATCGAGTTGGTTCTTGGTCTCGACGGCGTCCTTGCGCTTGCGGTCTTCCTCGGCGTGGAGCTCAGCCTCCTTGGTCATCTTCTCGACTTCTTCCTTCGAGAGGCCGGAGGAGCCCTGGATGGTGATCTTCTGGTCCTTGCCGGTGCCGAGATCCTTGGCCGACACGTGGAGGATGCCGTTGGCGTCGATGTCGAAGGTGACTTCGATCTGCGGCACGCCGCGCGGGGCCGGCGGGATGCCGTCGAGCTTGAAGTTGCCGAGGCTCTTGTTGTCGCGGGCCATCGGGCGCTCGCCCTGGAGGACGACGATTTCGACGCCGGGCTGGTTGTCGCTGTAAGTGGAGAACACCTGCGTCTTCTTGGTCGGGATCGTGGTGTTGCGCGGAATCATCGGCGTGGAGACCTCGCCGGCAGTCATGATGCCGAGCGTGAGCGGGGTCACGTCGAGGAGCAGCACGTCGCGAACTTCGCCCTTGAGCACGCCGCCCTGAATGGCCGCGCCGATGGCGACGACTTCATCGGGGTTGACGCCCTGGTGCGGGGTCTTGCCAGCGAGCTGGCGGGCGACCTCGACGACCTTGGGCATGCGGGTCATGCCGCCGACGAGCACGAGCTCGTCGATATCGGAGGCGCCGAGCTCGGCGTCCTTCAGACAGTTTTTGAAAGGCTGGAAGCAGCGCTCGAAGAGGCTGTCGCAGATCTGCTCCATCTTGGCACGCGAGAGCTGCACGTTGAGGTGCTTCGGGCCCGAGGCGTCGGCGGTGATGAAGGGCAGATTGATGTCGTAGCTCTGAGCGGAGGAGAGCGCGATCTTGGCCTTTTCGGCCTCTTCCTTCAGGCGTTGGAGCGCCATCGGGTCCTTGCGCAGGTCGATGCCGTTTTCGCTCTTAAAGGAATCCACGAGCCAGCTGATGATGGCTTCGTCCCAGTAGTCGCCGCCGAGGTGCGTGTCGCCGTTGGTGGCTTTGACTTCGAAGACGCCGTCGCCGATTTCGAGGACGGACACGTCGAACGTACCGCCACCCAAATCGAACACCGCAATCTCTTCGTCCTTCTTCTTATCGAGGCCGTAGGCGAGCGAGGCGGCGGTCGGCTCGTTGATGATGCGCAGCACTTCGAGACCGGCGATGCGACCGGCGTCCTTCGTGGCCTGGCGCTGGGAGTCGTTGAAATAAGCGGGGACCGTGATGACGGCCTGCGTGATCTTTTCGCCGAGGTAGGCTTCGGCGTCGGCCTTCATCTTGGCCAACACGATCGCGGAAATCTGCTGGGGAGCGAACTGCTCCACTTTATCGCCGACCTGAGCCTCGATGTAGGCGTCGCCGTTTTTACCTTCGACGACCTTGAAGGGGAAATTCTTCGCCTCCTGGCTTACCTCGGAGAACTTGCGGCCGATCAGGCGCTTTGCCGAGAAGATGGTGTTCTTCGGGTTGGTGACGGCCTGACGCTTGGCGGCCTGGCCGACCACGCGCTCGCCCGTTTTGGTGAAAGCGACGACGGACGGAGTCGTGCGCGCGCCTTCCGCGTTAGGGACGACCACCGGCTCGCCACCTTCCATGATGGCCATACAGGAGTTCGTCGTACCAAGATCGATGCCGAGGATGTGACTCATAATGTAGGTCATACCAAGCAATGCCTGTGCCTAACGCCCACAAGTCGTGCTTCTCACTACACTGGTTTATCTTAACAAAACGCAGCACCCCAGACGCCCTGCGCTAGGTGCGCCAA
>MWDT01000449.1 GCA_002070825.1 Verrucomicrobia bacterium ADurb.Bin122 | reverse complement strand
GCGGGATCGCGTTTACCGGAAGAGGCGCTGGGAGAAGTGATAGAGGTTGCTGCCCCAGGTGTCGCCGTCGTGGCCGTGGTCATCGACGTTCCAGAGGTGCGGTACGCCGTGCTCCTTGGCGTAGCGGTGCACGCCTTGGGAGAAGTTGATCAGGCCGTCCTTGTTGCCGCACGAGATGTAGAGGAGCTTGAGCTGTTTGGTGGCGGCGGCGGGATCGGGGAGGAGCTCGGCCGGTGGCTTGGTGTTGGGCGCGGCGGAGAAGGCGCCGACCCAGGCGAACGTGTCGAGGTGCCCGAGGCCGAAGTTAAACGTCTGCCCGCCGCCCATGGAGAGACCGGCGATGGCGCGGTGCTCGCGGTCGGTGAGCACGGAGTACTTTGCCTCGATGGCGGGGATCAGGCAGTTGAGGAGATCGCCCTCGAACTTGGCGAAGCCGGCGGCCTTGGCGGGCTCAAACGGGTTGCCCTCGGCACGGTCGTCCGGGATGGCGCGGCCGTTGGGCATCACGACGATCATCGGCACGGTTTTCCCGTCGGCGATGAGGTTGTCGAGAATGACGTCGGCCTTCACATAGCCGGTCCACTCGTACGGGTCGCCGCCGATGCCGTGGAGGAGGTAAAGCACGGGATACTTTTTCTCCGCCGAGTAGCCGGCGGGGAGATAGACGTTGGCCTTGCGGCGCTTGCCGGTGACGGTCGAGTCGTACTCAAACATTTCGAGGCGGCCGTGCGCGATGTCGGCGCGCGCAGTGCGGTAGCCCTCGGGGGCTTCCGGGAAGAGCCGCACATCGTCGGCGGCGAGCTCGATGGGACGGGCGAAGTGGTTCTTGGCGCGGTCGGCCGAGACCTGTTCCGGATGCTCTTGGGCCGTGGCGGGCACGGCGGCGAGCATGCTGAGTACGAGGAGGGTGATGGTGTGTTTCATCGGGATGGAGATGGTTTGGTGAAGCTAGGGAGCGCGATGATAAGGCGGAGCGCTACTTGGTATCAGAATGGGTTTCCCAGTGTGCCGTGACGGCGGCAAGCTCGTCGGCGGTAAGGTAAGTGACAGCGCCGTGTTTGGGGCGCTCGAAATTGGTGCCCTTCATCGTGCCTTCGTTGAAGTGGCCGATGTCCTGGAACGAGACGAAGTCTTTCGTCTCGCTGAAGCCCATGTTGTTTGGCCGGGCGCCATAGACGTCGTACATAAGGACCCAGGTGTCGGTGCCGAGGCGGCGGAAGAGGTTGGGCGCCTCGGTCGGTTTCGTCTCGGGGTCTATCCGTCGGGTGTCGCCGACGAAACCGTCGGAGAAGCGGGGCGAGACGGCGTGGAAGATTTTGGCGCCGCCCACGTAGAAGAGATGCCACTGGTCGCCGACGAGGGTGAGGTCGCCGTCGATGCCGCCGATGCCGGGGATCATTTTGGGTGTGGTGGTGAGCTTGGTGAAGGCGTCGTCGGCGTAGGCCCAGTAGAGGTTGGCGTTCTTGTTGGCGTAGCGGATGGTGAAATAGACGACCATGCGCTTGGCGACGGGGTCGTAGGTCGTTTCGGGCGCCCAGGCGCAGTCGATGTCGCCGAGCTCGGGGAACGCGAGGTCGACGCGGAAGATCGCGTGGGTCCAGTGGATCAGGTCCCACGACTTCATGAGGACGAGGGCGCGGTTGTTGCCCCAGCCGTGCTCCTCCTCGGGGCGTTGCCACGCGGTGTCGCGGAAGCCGGCGCGCTGGCCGAAGATGTGCAGATCGGTCATCGCGAGGTAAAAGGCGCCGTCGGGGCCGCGGGCGAGGTGTGGGTCGCGCACGCCCTTCTGCTCGGCGAGGAGCTCGCCGTCGAAGACGGGCTCGCCGCCGTTGACGTCGGTGAAGGTGGTGCCGTCGCGGCTGACGGCAAGGTAGGCGGAGTGCGTCTGGTCCTTGAAATAGACCATCACATAGCCGGCGAGATCCTGCTCGTGGAACGGGCGGGCCGGCTCTGGAAGCGTGCCGACGATTTCAATGCCGGTGGGTTTCTTGATCCGTGGCGTCGAGGGCGTGGGTTGCGCGAGGCACGCCGTCGCGCCAACCAGCAGGAGTGCGCCGATTGTAAGGATGCGGCGCGTGGGAACGAGACGAAGGAGACCGTGCATGGTGGGCGCGAGGGCGGTGGGTGAATTTACTTTTGCGCGGGGGCCGTGGCGGGCTTGTTCACGTCGTTCACCGATTGCTC
>MWDT01000448.1 GCA_002070825.1 Verrucomicrobia bacterium ADurb.Bin122 | reverse complement strand
GAGTACCGCGATGTCGGCCCCAAGGATGCCTATAACGAGCCCCTCGGTGGCCGCACTTATGGATTCTTCAGCGCCGAATACTCGCTCGATATCGTCAGCCCCATCCGTTTTGCAGTCTTCTACGACGCGGGCTTCCTCAATGTCGACGCCTACGATTTCGACCCTTCCTCCTACAACGACAACTTTGGCGTCGGCATCCGCCTCTTCGTGATGGGCACCCCGCTCAGCCTCGACTACGGCATTCCGCTGCGTTGCGACAAGGTCAACGACAAGGGCGGTCAGTTCAACTTCTCCTTCGGTACCCGTTTCTAACCCAATACTCTAGCTAACCTAATATGAACAAACGCATTCGTTTCGTTATCGCGCTGGCGGTTGCCGGCATCGCCGCCACCGCGGCGCAGGCCCAGTCCGCTCAGAAGATCATGGTGGTCGATATCGCCAAGGTCTATGAGTCGCACTACAAGACTGCCGAGCAAAACGCTCTGCTCCAGGCCGACCAGAAGAAGGCCTCCGAAGAGCTCCAGCGCCGCGCCAAGGAGATCGACGGCGTCGTCGCCGAGCTCAAGGACATGGAAGAGCAGCTCCAGAACCCCGTCACCACCGACGAGGCCAAAAAGAAGATCCAGGAAGAGGGCGCCAAGAAGCTTCAGGACCTCCAGGGTAAACAGCGTGAAGCCCAGGGTATGCAGTCCAATCTGCAGCGTCTGTTCCAGGAGCGCATCGGCCAGTTCCGTGCGCTGCTCCTCGACGAAATCAGCAAGGTCGCGGCCGACGTCGCCAAGAAAAAGGGCGCCACGTTCCTCGTCGATAAGTCCGGCCCGTCCGTGATCGGCGTCCCTGTTTTCCTCTACACCGACGCTTCGGTGGAAATCACCGATGCGGTCATCGCTGAGATCAACGCCAGCAAGCCGGCTTCCTCCGCAGCTCCCGCCAAGGCCGCCGATGGCGCTCCCGCCATCACCGTCCCCGGCTCCAAGTAAATCACCTTTCTCGAAAAGCCCTGCCGGCCTGCGCTGGCAGGGCTTTTTTGTTGCTAGAGGCGCGCGCGCGCCCGCTCATCGTGGCATGCAGATTTCGTATTCCGCAGACGAGATTCGGGCCCTTGTGCAGCCCAAAAAAGAGCAGGGGCAGACCGCCGCCACGATCCGCGGCATCGCCTCGCTCGACGCCGCCCAGCCCGGCGACCTTTCGTTCCTGGGCAACGCCAAGTACAAGGCCCAGGTCGCGGCCACGCGCGCCTCGCTCGTGCTCCTGCCCATGGACTTCGTCGGCACTCCGACCGAGGGGCAGATCTTTTTCTGGGTGGACAACCCGTCCGCCGCGCTCGCGCGCCTCTGCAAAGCCATCGAGCAGGCGCTCTGGCCCAAGCCCCAGCCGGGCGTGCACCCGTCGGCGCAGATCGCACCGGGTGCGCAGGTCGCCGCCTCGGCCACCGTCGGCCCGTTGTGTGTCGTCGAAGAGGGCGCCGAGATCGGCGAGGGCGTTTACCTCCAGTCCGGCGTGTTCATCGGTCGCAACGCCAAGATCGGTGCCGGCTCCTGGCTCATGCCGGGTGCCATCGTCGCCACCGAGTGCGTCCTCGGCCAGCGCGTGCGCCTCCAGCCGGGCGCGGTCATCGGCTCGGACGGCTTCGGCTACGAGTTCGTCAACGGTCGCCACGAGAAAGTCCCGCAGGTCGGCATCGTGATCCTCGGCGACGACGTCGAGATCGGCGCCAACACCACGCTCGACCGTGCCCGCTTCAGTTGCACCCGCGTAGGCACCGGCACGAAGATCGATAATCTCGTCCAGGTCGGCCACAACGTCGTCATCGGCAAACACTGCATCATTTGCGCGCAGGTCGGCATCTCCGGCAGCACGACCCTCGAAGACTACGTCGTGCTTGGCGGCCAAGCTGGACTCGTCGGCCACATCACCATCGGCGCCGGCTCCCAGGTCGGCGGCCAGGCCGGTGTGCCGCAGTCGCTGCCGCCCAAGAGCATCGTCACCGGCAACCCCCCGCTGCCGCTCGGCACGGAGCTGCGCCTCCAACTGCTGCGCCAGCGCCTCCCCGAGTTGTTCAAGCGTGTCTCGGCCATCGAGACGCAGCTCGGTGTGACAAAATAATCTTCCGCCGGGGGCCTTTATCGTCAGGATGGCCCGTCCATCATGAACGAGTCGCGGTTAAAAATCTTTTCGGGTTGTTC
>MWDT01000447.1 GCA_002070825.1 Verrucomicrobia bacterium ADurb.Bin122 | reverse complement strand
GCGACGGCGAGGCGGCGGTGGCCGCGGCACTCGGGTTTGCCGAAGAGGCGCAGGTGCGTCTCGGGCACGGCGAGGGCGCGGTCGAGTCCGCTGAAGGTGGGCGTGCCGTCGCCCTGGCCGAGGAGCGCGACGCTGAAGGCCGGGCGGAAGAGCTGGATGGGCGGCACGGGCAGGCCGAGGATGGCGCGGGCGTGGAGGGCAAACTCCGTCCACTGCTGGCTGCCGATGGTGACGAGGCCGGTGTCGTGCGGGCGCGGGCTGACTTCGCTGAAGATGACTTCCTCGCCGCGCACGAAGCACTCGACGCCGAAGATGCCCCAGCCGCCGAGGGCGGCGACGACGGTCTTGGCGATCTGCTCGGCCTTGGCGAGGGCGGCGGGCGACATCGGGCAGGGTTGCCAGCTCTCGCGGTAGTCGCCGTCGATCTGGACGTGGCCGATGGGCGGGCAGCACTGGATGCCGTTGCTCGCCGAGACGGTGAGCATGGTGATCTCGTAGTCGAATTTGATGAAGCCCTCGACGATGCAGCGGCCGGCGCCGGCGCGGGCGCCCTCCTGGGCGTATTTCCAGCAGCGGGGCAGGTCGGCGGCGGATTTGACGACGCTCTGGCCGTGGCCGCTGGAGGACATGATGGGCTTGAGCACGCAGGGGAAGGAGAGCTCCTGGGCGGCGGCGAGGGCCTCGGCCTCGGTGGAGACAAAACGGTAGGGCGAGGTGGGGAGCTTGAGCTCTTCGGCGGCGAGGCGGCGGATGCCCTCGCGGTTCATGGTGAGCTTGGCGGCGCGGGCGGTGGGGACGACGCGCTGGCCCTTTTGCTCGAGTTCCACGAGGACGTCGGTGGCGATGGCCTCGATCTCGGGCACGATGAGGTCGGGCTGCTCGAGGGCGATGACGCGGCGCAGCGTCATGGCGTCGAGCATGGGGAAGACGTGGCTGCGGTGGGCGACCTGCATGGCGGGGGCGTTGTCGTAGCGGTCGCAGGCGATGACCTCGCAGCCGAGGCGCTGGAGCTCGATGGTGACTTCCTTGCCGAGCTCGCCTGAGCCGAGGAGGAGAACGCGGGTCGCGCCAGCGGTGAGAGGAGAGCCAAGGGTGCCGGGAGTGAACATGGTGGGGCGATGGTTGGCGGAGTGGGCGCGGAGGCAAACCGGTTTTCGCGGCGCGAGCGGGGCAGGTTGGAATGGCGTCGGAATTTTCCAAAATCGGCAAACGCGGTTGCGTCGTGGGGAGGGTGCGTTTGGCTGCGTGGCGCTTAACCCACCCCCAGCCTTATGGTATCACTCACATTCGCTTCGCTGCTCATTTTAGCCGGCCTGATCCTCTTCGGAGTGCGGGCCGTTTCCTCGACGACGGCCTCGCGGGCCACGTTTGGCGGTTTCGGCGTGCTCGCGCTCGTGCTCGGTGTGCTGGCGCTGATCATCGCCTCGGCGGTGTACGTGCCGGACAACGAGACGGGCGTGATCGTGCGGACGCTTGGCAAGGATCTGCCGGCGGGGCGCATCATCGCGCAGGAAGGCGAGAAGGGCCCGCAGGCGCAGGTGCTCGGGCCGGGCTGGCATTTCGGCTACTGGCCGTGGTCGTACGAGGTGAACAAGGTCGACATCGTGCAGGTGCCCAACGGCTCTGTGGGCCTGGTGACGGCGCTCGACGGGCGCGCGTTGCCCGAAGGCATGGTGTACGCGCCGGCGTGGCCCTCGGCCGATGCGATGCTCGACGCGACGAAGTTTCTGGAGAGCAAGGAAGGCTACCGTGGACCGCAGTTGACGATCCTCGCGCCGGGCAACTACCGGCTCAATCCGCGGCTGTTCCGCGTGGAGATGCGTCCGTTTACGCTGGTGCAGGCCGGCGAGGTGGCGGTGGTGAAGGCCAACGCGGGCCCGATCTACACGGGCACCGACAAGCTCGTGGTCAACGGCGTGGACATCGTGCCGCAGGGCTACCGCGGCATCTGGCGCCAGCCGCTCACGCCCGGCGCGTACAATCTCCACTCCGATGCGTACCAGGTGCTCAAGGTGAAGACGACGCAGCGCGTGTACACCTACCAGCGTGTGGACCGCACGGACTGGCGCGTGCAGGGCAAGGACAAGATCGACCAGGCGTACGACGACTCGTTGAGCGTGCGCTCGAAGGACGGGTTTACCTTCCCGGTGGACCTGCGGCTGTCGCTCTCCATCGCGGCGGAAAACGCGCCGTACCTCGT
>MWDT01000446.1 GCA_002070825.1 Verrucomicrobia bacterium ADurb.Bin122 | reverse complement strand
GAGACGATCGCGCGCGCCGCCCTCCTGCCCGCCGGATTTTTCTTCGCGACGATCGGCATGCGCATCTATCCGGGCACGCCGCTGTGGAGCACGGTCGCCCCCGAACAGGCGGGCGAGACCCTGGCCGACTACCTCGAAAAACCACGATTCTACATCGAGCGCCCGCTCACCATGGAGAGCCTCTACCATCGTCTGGAGTTGGTGAAGCAAACCATGCCCAACTGGGCACTCGGCGACCCGCCTCCCGAGTTTATGGAGACACTCGTGAAACTCCGGCGACGCGGCATCCGCGCCAACATGTGGGAATACGTAGAGTTGCTCCAACGCCTGAGCGGTAGCCGCCCCGCGAGCGGCAAATAAACCATGGCCAGCCGGATAACATAACCGGCAACGCCGCGTGCCTCACGCAGGCACCCCACGAAACCGCCCGAGGCGCTTGACGCACGCGCACGGCCCGCCTCCTTGAGCCGCACTATGCCAGACTCTATCCACGGCCACGAAGTCATGCACATGATGATGGAATCGGGCGCCTCCTACACGGTGGCGTCGCTGCGCGCGGCCATCGAGGCGCGCTTCGGCCCGACCGCACGATTCCACACCTGCTCAGCAGAGAACATGACCGCTGAAGAGCTCGTCGCCTTCCTCGCCGCCCGGGGCAAATTTGTGCCCGCCGGCGAAGGGTTCACGACAGCGCCCGACCGCATGTGTAGCCACGGCGACGGGCACGACCACCACCACTGAGAGCGCACGCGGCGCCCGGCAAGTCACGCATCGGACGAAGGCCGCAGCAGCGTCAGCAACATCGTAAACGCCTCCGTCGCGCGCACGGCGTGCAGTGCGCCCGGAGGCATGTGCACGAAGTCACCCGCCTTCAACACGGAGGCTTTGCCCGCGAGTACGAACTCGCACGAGCCGCTCAGAATCTGCACGAGCGCACGCGCTGGCGTGGCGTGCTCGGTCAACGACTGGCCCGCGGCAAACGAGAACAGGGTGACGCGCAACTGGTCGGCATCGAGCACGGTGCGGCTGACGATGCCGCTGGCCGAGGATTGCGCCGCCTCCTGAAGATTGAGGATGCCAGGTTCGGCGGATTCAAGAAGAGCAGAGAGTTTCATACGCCAACATAGCGCACATGCGCCGACGGCGCCCGGCCAACCTGCATTTTTGCGCGCCTATCGAAAAAAAAAGCGCACGGCGCGAAGGCACCGTGCGCGAGACAAACCTTTGCGATTACTTCGAGACGCCGGCGAAATCCGCCGTGATGTAGCTCTGGTCGCCTTCCTGACTTTCGATGCGCACATTCACCGCGCCGCCCTCGAAATAGGAGGAGATCATAATAACCGGCCCGTAGTCGTTGGAGTCCTCCGATTGCTCGGCGATTTCCAAACCAGCCGCGCGAATGGCCTGTGCATAAAACTCAGCGACCACCGCCGGCGAGTCCTTCGAAACCGCCTCATACTGTCCGCCCAACCGACCGTTGCTGGTGGCGACTCGGGCGGTCAAAGTCTGCGCCCGTGAATAGGCGGGGAGGAATGCGGGGAACTTCGCGAGCGCGGCCTCCATCGTGGCGGCCTTGGCCGCGCTGACCTTCGGCTCCTCCGGCTTGGGCGCGGGGGCCTCGACCGGTTCGGCGGGCGACTCGGCCGGTGCCGAAACTTTTTGCCCCTCGAAGAGCTGCTGCAGGGACTGCTCGTACTCTCCCGACTTGATCTGGGCGATGTTGAGATGGAGCACCTCGCCGGTCTTGGTGTTTTTCAGCGTGATCGTGCCCGCCGCGGAGTCCTCCGAGAGCACCTTGATATCCGGGTGCATGGAGGCCGCCATCGCGATGCCGGCCAACTCCGGGTGCGACTCGTACTTGGAAAGCGCGCTCTGCGCTTTCTTCCCGAGGACAAAACAGCTCACGGCGCAACCGCCAATCAAGAGCAGCAGTACGCCGAGGATGATCAACACGATCATCAGGGCCTTGTTGCTCTTCTTGGCTGGGGGCGGCGGAGGCGTGGCCGGAGGCGGAGGAGGTACGGGCGACGCGGGGGGCGGGGGGGGCGGCATCGACATGGCGGATCCTTGGATGGTGGGTTACTTGACGAGCGTGAACAGCGTGCCGAGGAGCGGCAGCGGTTTGCAGACACCCTTCGCGGCATTGATGATGCCGAGGATCATCAGACCGAGCCCGCCGCAGACCAGCGCAAGCCACAGCA
>MWDT01000445.1 GCA_002070825.1 Verrucomicrobia bacterium ADurb.Bin122 | reverse complement strand
AGCGCCCCTCCGCGCTATTGACGCACCGCACCGCTTCGCAGACAACTCGCACCCACATCGATGAGCACTTCGCCTGCGACGCCCGTCGCCTCGACCGCCACCATTAAGCCAACCGATCTGCGCGGCATCCTGAAATACGTCCCCCGCTTTCAGGACCAGATTTTCGTCCTCGCCATTGATGGCGCCATCGTGGCCGACGAAAACCTGCCCAATCTCCTCGTCGATATCGCCGTCCTCCGCTCGCTCGCGATCAAAGTCGTGATCGTCCACGGCATCGGCCAGCAAATCCAGGAGCTCTCCAAACTCCGCCAGGTGCCCATCACCAACTCCGACGGCACCGGCGTCACCGACGCCGCCACGCTCGACCTCGCCGTCCGTGCCTCCGCCCGCGTCTCCCACGTCATCCTCGAAGGCCTCACGCAAAACGCCCTCAAGGCCGCGATCACCAATTCCGTCCGAGCCCTCCCCGTCGGCATCCTCCGTGGCATCGATCAACAGTTCACCGGCAAGGTCGAACGCATCGACAAGGACCTCCTCATTCATCTGCTCAACGCCGGCGTCGTCCCCATCCTCCAGCCCATCGGGTTTGGGCCCGACGGACGCTCCCTGCGCGTCAACTCCGACCTCCTCGCCTCCGAGGTCGCCGAGGCCCTTCACGCCTCGAAAATCATTTATCTCAACGACCAGCCCGGCCTTCTCATCGACGGCAAACTCAAGCGCGAGATCCCCGTCAACGCCCTGCGCGCCATCCTCAAGGACAAGCCCGAGCGCATCGCCGACCCCATCCGCAGCAAGGCCACCCACGCCGTCAAAGCCATCGAAAACGGCATCCTCCGCGTCCACCTCCTCGACGGACAGATCATGGACGGCCTCCTCAACGAGATCTTCTCCAGCGAAGGCGTCGGCTCCCTCGTTTACGGCAACGACTATCAGCAGATCCGCCAGGCCACCCGCCGCGACGTCCGCGTGATCTACAACCTCACGCGCGCCGCCGTGAAACGTGAGGAGCTCATCCACCGCACCCAGCAGGCCATCGAGAAAAACATCGACCAGTTCTTCGTCTTCGAAATCGACGAAAACATCATCGCCTGCGTCACCCTCTATTTTTACCCCGACAAACCGCAGCTCGCCGAGGTCGGCTCGCTGTACGTCATGCCGTTCTACCAAAACCGCGGCATCGGGAAAAAGATGGTGGACTACGCCTGCCTCCAGGCCAAGGAGCGCGGCGCCACCACCATCGTCGCCCTCTCCACCCAAAGCTTCGGCTTCTTCTCGGGCACCTGCGGCTTCGAGGAGACGGATAAATCCATCCTCCCGGAAGCCCGCCTGAAACTCTACGAAGAGAGCGGCCGCAACCCCCGCGTCCTCGTAAAACAGGCCTGACCGCCCCCGCCAAGCGCGGCTCGGAATGACGGCACTGTTGACACGAAACAGTGCCGCAAACCTAGTGAGCCCCATGCGCAGGGCCACGACATCGATCCAGACCACGATCCTCGTCTGGCTCACTATTGCCGTCATCGTCCTACTCGGCGCCCCCACAAAGCTCCGGCTGGAACAAACCGCCGGCAAACAACCCGCGTCCCAGCTCTGCGACGATTGCACCCGCACGTTCGCAGCCGACGATCTCGCGCTCACCCACGACGGGGTCCAGCATCTCCTGGCCAAGGTCAGATTCTGGGCCGATACCCCGCTCTCCTCATTTGCCGCAATCGCGGTTCTCCCGGCTCATCCAGAGCAATCCGGGCGACCCCACGTTTTCCACCCGCATGCCCCGAGGTTGAGCCTGGTCGGCATCGTCGAGTTGCGGATCTGAGCCACTCCGACGCGCGGCGCCACCTCTGCAGTGCGCGCCTCCGCTCCGCCAGCGCCCTTATGCTGGACACATCCAAGCTGGGCACTGAGCACACGCCGCAGCGCCGTCGCACGCACGGCCATCCACACGACCGCACGGTCATCAACTCCCACACTCATCATGCAATTTATCCTCTCCCTTTTCTCCAATCTCGCTCGCAAGCGGATCCTCAACCGCTACCGCGCCCAAATTCCGGCCATCCGCCGCCGTCAGGCGGAACTGACCGGCTCCGATCCGGCGGCCTTCAGCGCCACGCTCCGCCAACAACCGCAGCTCAATCAGGTCGACGCCTGCGCCAACCTGCTCGTCGCCTGCGATCAGCTCAAAGGGCATAGTTTCCAAGTCCTCGACGAAACCCTG
>MWDT01000444.1 GCA_002070825.1 Verrucomicrobia bacterium ADurb.Bin122 | reverse complement strand
GCGGAGGTTGCAGTAGGAACACTCGAGGAGGCGCCATTGGTTGGCGGAGTTGATGACGCGGATGCGCATCGGGGCTTCGCTGGACTGGCTCTGGTGGAGCATGAAGGCGGGGCGATCCTCGGGGTGGATCATGTCGATCATGGCCTTGCCGATGAGATGGTCCGGGGTGAAGCCGAGGAGCAGTTCGTGGTTGGGGCTCGCGTAGCGGCAGACGCCATGGGCATCGACCTCGAAGACGAGGTCGTGGAGGTTTTCGAGGAGGAGGCGGTGGCGCTCCTCGCTGGCGCGCAGGGCGATCTCGGTGCGTTTGCGCTCGGTGATGTCGGAGAGGATCGAGACGAGGTAACGGGAGCCGTTCCATGTCATGATGCGGGAGGAGACCTCGACGGTGAGGCGCTCGCCGTTGCGATGGCGGAGCTGCTCCTCGCGGCCGCGGACTTCGCCGTGGATGGCGACCTCGTCGAGGAGGCTTGCGCGGCGGGTGAGGTCGGGCCAGAGGCCGATTTCGGTGATGAGGCGGCCGAGGGTTTCCTCACGGCGCAGGCCGAGGAGGCGTTCGCAGCTGTCGTTGAGCTCGACGATGCGTTGCTCGTCGTGGGAGACGATGATGATGGCGTCGGGGCAGAGTTGGAAAATGCGCTCGAAGCGTGTCTCGCTGGCGTGGAGGGCGCTCTCGGTTTTGCGCTGGCCGGTGAGGTCGCGCAGGGTGCAGAGGCGACCGGAGTGGCCAGACCAGACGAAGGGAGCGGAGCGGACTTCGATGATGTGGTCGAGGCCGTCTTCGGCGCGGAGCGTGCGCTCGTCGGAGAGAAGCCGGTGAGCCGGCAGGATGGCGAGCCAGCGGGACGCCTGGGGCTGGCTGGGAAAGAGGGTGGAGTGGAGCCGGTGGGCGGCTTCGTTGGCGTAGTAGAGGGTGGATTCGTCGATGACCACGATGGGGTCGGGCAGGTGGTCGAAGAGCGTGCGGAGCTGGTGCTCCTGGTTTTGGAGTGCGTGGTAGGCCGATTCGAGGCGCTCGACGATTTTGCCCCGTTGGTGGTCGTGTAGGGTGATGTCGTCGGAGAGGCTGGCCATCAGGAGTGCGCTGCCGATGCAGACGCTCAGGAGCATTGACATGGGCAGCAGGTGCTCGGGCTGGTGCATCGTCAGGAAGGGGAGCGAGAGGCTGGCGACGATGAGGTTGAGCAGGACGGCACCGTCGAGGCGCAGGCGAAGGGCGCCCCAGCCAAGGACGGGCCCGAGGACGAAGCCGATGCTCCGCACCGGGGCCATGCGGGCATAGAGCAGGGAACACGCGAGGACGACGGCGGCGGCAAAGAGGGCGAGCTCACGGCACCAGGCGCGATCCTTGAGACGCGCCCGAAGCGTGGAGGTGTGAAGCAGGAGGGGCGTCATCACGAAGGCGCCGAGGGTATGGGCGACGACGCATTGCGACCACTGGGTCCATGAAACAGGGTGCTGGTTGATCCAGACGGCGACGGTGCTGAGGGCGCCGCCGATGAGGCCGAGCGCGAGGCATACGACCATGAAGAGCGAGACGTTGCGCTGGGTGGGGCGACGTTCGTGGGTGAGGTGTGAAAGGCGGCGCCAGAGCGCCGCGCCCGTCCAGGCCTGGAGGGAGCAGCCCAGGCTTAGGATGAGGATTTGCACGGGGGTGAGGATAGGGGCTCCGAGGAGGCTGGCGGCGATTTGTACGAGAGCCAGGGCGGGGAGGGTGCGCCAGCCGAGGCGGGTGACGGCCACCAAGGCCGTGCCTGCGGCGGGCCAGAAACAGAGCACGCTGGTGAGCGGGTCTTTGGCGAGCAGGCCGATGAGGCAGGCGACGAAGTGGCCGATGGCAAATAGGAGGTGTTCTCGCAAAAGCGCCCGTCCGTGCGTGCGACTGGGTGGAATGAGGTGCATGGTGATTCGTTGGCAGCGGGTCTGCCTGATGAGTCTGGAATATGGCGGTGCCGGACTCAGTTAGGCAAAAACTCAAAACGGTGCACCATGCGCACTTTTACCTGACGTGACGAGCGAGCGGGTACCCTAGATTTTGGTGAGGCATTTACCTCAGTCGCGAAAATAGAGCAGGCCCGGACGGGAAAGTCCGGGCCTGTGGGGCGCCGAGATCGGCGCGGGGGAATATCGCGTTTGGCTTAGAGCCTATCCGGAAAACAAAGTGAACGAAGAGGCGGCTGCAGTGTCAGCATAAGCCGATGACAAAGAAAAAGCT
>MWDT01000443.1 GCA_002070825.1 Verrucomicrobia bacterium ADurb.Bin122 | reverse complement strand
TTTCAGAGAGCGGCACTATGATGATGTCGCCCGACTTAAGCTCGGGGTTGTTCCCCCGCGTCGGATCGATCGTCATTGCCTGAGCTTTCGCGTCTCCCAGCGCTATCTCAACCGCCTGGTCGCCTGAGTAGACCATCACTCGGTCGAGCCGCGCCGCCGCGGTCGGCCCTCCTGCAATCGCTAAGCCCTCGATAAGCTTCATTCCGGTCTTGTAGTCGTACAGACCCGGCCGCGCCACCCCACCCATCACCGCGATCTTGCGGTTGGCCTCAGGGACGAACACCACGTCCCCGTCTTCAAGGCCCGCGGCCTCTGCTTGGGGAATGCCTCCCCTGAGCAGACCGTCTACGTCCACTTCGAACACACGGCCTACGCCCTCGCCCCTCCGCGTGACCACCACTCGGGCGCCGTCGCCCGCCTGGGCGAGCCCGCCTGCGGCGGATATGGCGTCCAGGATCGTCGCGCCCCGACGCAGTTCCACCTCGCCCGTTCGGGCAATGTGCCCTGCCACCTGCACCCTGATCCGCCCGGACGGCACAAACAGGATGTCGCCTGGAGCCAGCGCGGGGTTGCGCTTGATGTCGCCTTCAAAGGCCAGCCGGTCGTCGGCCACCTCAAGGCGCAGGGCGTCCTCCACCCGCTCCCCGCGGTAGAGCCGCACCCGGTCGAGGTCTGCCTTGGCGGACGGCCCTCCGGCCATCGCCATGACTTCCATAAGCGTCATGCCCTCGGTGTAGGCATACACCCCAGGCTGCGCTACCTCGCCCATTACCGCCACCTGCCGGCGTGTATCGGGGATGAACACCACATCCCCATCGGAGAGGATGTGACCCACATCTCCAGTTCGCAGCGCCTGGTCGAGGTCGACCGTCACCGACGGCCCCGACTTGCCGGCCGGGATCACAAGCACCGACCGTCTGTCGGCATCAGCAGCCACACCGCCTGCGGCCGCAACCGCGTCGATCACCCGCGAACCCGCCGGCAGCTCGTACGAGCCCGGCCTGGCCGCCCGACCGATCACACTGACGCCAATCATCCGGGATCCCACAGTCACCACGTCGCCCGGGCTGACCCGCGGGTTCTCGGTTACCTTGCCAGAGAACAACACCTTCCCATGCCCCAAAGGTTCAGCCGCGCCCGCTGCGAGCGCCCCATCCTTATAGATAGTCACGCTCTCCAAAGACGCCTTCGCGGTAGTGCCGCCGGCTGCGGCAATCGCGTCCAGCAGCCTCGCCTCACGCGCGAGCTTGTAAGCCCCGGGCCGGGCCACCTCGCCCAGCACCAGCACCTGCCCTTGGGCTTCCGGTACGAAGATCACATCGCCGTCGGCCATCAGCACCGGCGTTTCGGCATCGGCTCCTCCGATGGCCGCCTCCAGGTCGAGAGTCAGGACCTCGGACTTTGTCGCGCCCTGCGCCGGCCTGCGCGCCACCGAAACCCGCGCTACGTCGGCGTCGGCTCGTGTGCCGCCCGCCGCGGCCACTGCGTCCACAAGAGATGCGCCGGGCTGAATCTCAAACGTGCCCGGCCGTGCCACCGCCCCGATCACATTCACCGTGATCATCCGGCTCGCGACCACAATCACATCGCCCGCCCGGATCTCGGGGTTGTCCACCGAGCCCTCCGGGAGAAGCGATTTTCCGGTTCCAATTGATACATAGCGAGGCCCCGCGAGAATCCCTTCCGAGAATATCGAGATTTTCTCCAAAGACGCCTTCGGGGTCACTCCGCCCGCGGCGGCTATCAGGTCGAGCACCCGGGCGCCCTTGGTAAGCTTATAGGATCCAGGCCGTGCCACCTCGCCCAGGACCACTGCCTGACCGAGCGCCGCCTCCGGCACGAACAGCGCGTCGCCGTCTTCCAGCAAAGGCATGGGAGCAACCGGCGGCTTGCCCTGCGCCTCCCCGGCGTCAAGGGCCGATGTCACGTCGATCTCCAAGGAGAAAGCCCCGTCGCCTGTTTTGCGCACCAAGGCCACCTGTGTTCCGTCCCCGGCGGATGTGACTCCGCCCGCTGCGGCTATAGCGTCAAGAGCCGTCGCCCCGCGCCGCAGCGCCACCTGGCCCGGCCGCGCCACAAAGCCCGCAACATACACTCGTACTTCTGTGCCGGGCACTACTATCACCGAACTCGCCTCGACCACGGGATTGGCCTTGATGTCGCCGTCGTAGATCAGGCGGTCGTCGGCGACCTCGAGGTCCACTCCTTCGGCAGGCTCGCCC
>MWDT01000442.1 GCA_002070825.1 Verrucomicrobia bacterium ADurb.Bin122 | reverse complement strand
GCGTTGTGCGCCCTGTTTGCCCTGATCTACGTCGGCATGGGCCTGTTCATGGCGCTGGCGCCGGAATCCTTTGACAACGGTCGCGCTGGCGAGCCGCCGCCGGCGTTTCTCGGCTGGTTCTTCGTGTTTTTCGGCGGCGTCTTCCTGCTCATGGGCGAGGCGCTCGCGCTCTGCCTCTTCCTCTCCGGGCGCTGGCTCTCCAAGGGCCGCCGCTACTGGTTCAGTTTTGTCGTGGCCTGCATCGCGTGCACCATCATGCCGTTTGGCACGGTGCTTGGAGTGTTTACGATCATCGTGCTTTCGCGCGACTCCGTGAAACGCCGCTACGGGCTGCTCCGCCCGACCCTTTAATCATGAAAACACCCACACGCATCGCACTCGGTGGGGCGCTCGCGCTCCTCCTGCTCGGCGTCTCGGCCTGCGATCAGGAACCCGCCGCGCCGACGAGCGCCGCCGCCGGAGCCTACACGCTGTCGGAGGCCGACCAGCAGACTATTGCCCAGAACTTCCCCGACGCGCAGGTGTCCCCCACGGGCCTGCGCTACATCGTGCGCACGCCCGGCACCGGCGAAGCCACGCCGAGGCACGGTGCGCGCGTGACCACCCACTACGACCTGCGGCTGCTCAACGGCACCGTGATCGAAAGCTCCGTGAAACAGGGCAGCCCGATCTCGTTTCGCGTTGGCATGCACCAGGTCATCAAGGGTTGGGACGAGGCGCTGCTCACGATGAAAAAAGGCGAGCGCCGCACGCTCATCGTGCCGCACTGGCTCGGCTACGGCTCCGTCGGCTCGCCGCCGAAGATTCCGCCCTACGCCACGCTCGTCTTTGAGGTGGAGCTGATCGACTTCCGCTGAGCGTGGCCCGGCGGGCAAAGCCGACCTTGCGCTGGCCCGCCGGATGAGGTTCGCTGGTCCTTCCACATTTCCCATCATGCCATCGATTCGCGATTTCGCTGCTGCCAAAGCTGCCGGGCGCAAGCTCGTCATGGTGACCTCCTATGATGCGTGGTCCGCCAAACTGCTGGCCAAGGAGGACGTCGACTGCCTGCTCGTCGGCGACAGTGTGATGATGGCCGTGCACGGCGAACAGGACACGCTCGGCGCGACCACGGAGATCATGGCCATGCACACGCGGGCGGTCGCCCGTGGCGCAGCCGGTGAAAAGTTCATCGTGGCCGACATGCCTTTTCTGGCGGCGCGCAAAGGCCTCAACGAGGCGCTCGATTCGGCGGCAGCCCTGCTGCGCGCCGGCGCCCATGCGGTGAAGATCGAGGGTGTGCGTGGCCATGCCGACGTCGTTCACCACCTCGTCGAGAGCGGCATCCCGGTGATGGGGCACCTCGGCCTCACGCCGCAGTCGGTCAACGTATTTGGCGGGTTCACGGTGCAGGCCAAGGAGGCCGCCGCGGCCCAGTCTCTGCGCGAGGATGCGCAGGCGCTCCAGCAGGCCGGCGCGTTTGCCATCGTGCTCGAGTGCATCCCGCGCAAGCTCGCCACCGAGGTTTCGGCGTCGCTGGCCATCCCGACCATCGGCATCGGTGCCGGCGCCGGCTGCGACGGTCAGGTGCTCGTGCTCCACGATCTGCTCGGCCTCAACCCCGACTTCAAGCCGCGCTTTGTGCGCCGCTTCGCCGATGCCGCCGCCACCGTGCGCAGCGGCGCGGCCGCGTATGCCGAGGCCGTGCGTGCGGGGATGTTCCCCACCGACAAGGAGAGTTTTTAACATGCCTCAAGTCATCCGCACCGTCACCGAGTGGCGCGCTCTGCGCGCGAAGTATCGCGTCGCCGGACGCTCGGTGGGCTTCGTGCCCACGATGGGCGCGCTCCACGAGGGGCATGCCACGCTGTTTCGCGCCGCCAAGCGCCAGTGCGACATCGTGCTCGCCTCGGTCTTCGTCAACCCGACGCAGTTCGACGAAAAACGTGATTTCGACCTGTACCCGCGCACGCTGGAGGCCGACTGCAAGCTGATGGATGCGGCGGGCGTCGATGTCGTCTTCGCGCCGGCCGTCGAGGAGATGTATCCCAACGGCCTCTCGTACGCCGTCGTGGAGACCGAGTTCAGCCGCCGCCTCTGCGGCGCGCACCGTCCGGGACATTTCGACGGAGTGCTTACGGTCGTCATGAAACTCCTCCAGATCGCCGACGCCGATCGCGCGTTTTTCGGCGAGAAGGACTACCAGCAGCTCGAGCTGATCCGCGGCATGTGCCAGGCGTTTTTCCTG
>MWDT01000441.1 GCA_002070825.1 Verrucomicrobia bacterium ADurb.Bin122 | reverse complement strand
GGACCTCTTCGGGCCGCCGCTTGCGAAGCGGCGCTCCGGCCCAATCCGCCCCGGAGCCATTTTCAGCCAGTCCCTTTTAAGCCGCTACGGCGCCGTCGTCTGCCTGGCGACCATGCGGAAAACACAAAGCGCATAAGGGCATCTCTCGCCGCGCGCGGCCGTCAGTCCTTCGCAAGCTGAGGCTTCGTCTCCGCTCCTCCCCGGGCTTGTTCAACAAAAGTCGTGTTCACCGCTCCGCTTCGCTCCGGGTGACACAACTCGCTGGGTTGGGGCCCTCTGGATGGAGAGCGCAGAATCACGACGCCGAGCAGAAATATCGCCGCAGGGTAGATGATCGAGCAGGCAATGATTGGAACACCGAGAGCGAGAAGCGGGGATGCTAGATCCTTCGTGAAATGGGCGACTGGCGCATCAACGATCAAAACCATCAACGGGCTAAGCTCAGGGCCCAATGCGAACAAAGTCATGATCGCGGCGTGCAACAGCCCGAGCGAAAAACAGGTAATCGTCAGCTTCTTCATCTTACTTCCGCCGAAGAGTGTTATTCGCCCTTACTGCGTTTCACGGCCTGGATTGGGAGAATTAACGCAGGCATAAGGTTGTGCTTTTGGCGGGAAGAATTCCTCGGGGGGCTGATGTCTAGATGCGGCCGGCTCGGCGTGGCTCGGGGCACGATCAAGCCAGCGCCCATTTTAATGTCGAGCCTGTTGCCGGTGCCATCGGGACACGCCACGGAGCGCCGCCCGGCGGCGGACGCGCTCCGTTTGCCGTTCCGCTTACGGCGCCTCGTAAATCTCGGCCAACGCGACGCCGGTGCTGTCGCCCACGCCGGAGATTTGCGCGGTATAAATGCCCGGCTCCAGCTCCAGCACGAGCGCGGCGTCCTTTGATCCGGCGTCGAGCGCGCCCATACCCACGCTCTCGAAAAGCTCCGCGGTGGCCGCGGTGCCGTCCCAGTTGTCGTTCGAGCCGACGAGGTCCCAGCCGGTCCGGTCGGCCTTGAGCCGGTGTACCAGAAGCTGCGGGTCGGCGAGGTAGGCGGCGACGTCTTTGGCCAGTCCGGGACCGACGCCGCGCACGATCACGCGCTTGGGCGCGTCGCCGGAAACCACAAATCCCGCGATGAGCACCTCGCTGCCCCTCCCGACCTGGTTGCGCACGGAGAGCGCCGTGAGGCGTTTCGATTTGTCGGCGAAGTCCGCGTCGTAGGCTTCGGCCAACGCCACGCCCGAGCCGGTCACGCCCGAGATCTGCGCGGTGTACACGCGCTGCCCGAGCGTCTCCAGATACAGGGCCGCATCCTTCGAGTCACGAGCGAGCGCGCCCTGGCCGAGCTCGGCGAACTTCTGGCTGAGCGTACTGGCGCCGCCCCAATTGTCGTTGCTCGTCAGCAGGGCGAAGGCGCCCGACTGCATCTCGTACAGTTTGAGTTGAGGGTCGGCGAGCTCGTGGCCGGCGAGGGTCGCGTCGCCATCGAGCAGGCCGGGGCCGACGCCGCGCACCATCGCCGGCTTGCCGCCTCCGGCAAACACAAACCCGAGCGTCAACGTCTGCTCGCCAGTGCCCGCCGCCGCGCGTGCCGACAGCGCCGCAAACTGGCTCCACGGCACCGTGAGTGGCGCTGCCGCGCTGGCAATCGCCGGGTTGACTCCATCGGAAACCACGCAGCGGAACTGCCGGCCGCGCATCTCCGGACGCGCGGTAAACGCGAGCTCGTCGCTCGTGGCGCCGGAGTAGCCCTGACCGTCGGCCACATCGCTCCAGGTCGTGCCGCCATCGGTCGAGACCTGCCATTGATAAGTGAGTGTCCGGGCACTGGTGACTGTCACGCCAAACACCGCGCGGCCGCCGGCGGCGACCGTGGCCGGTTGTGGCGCCCGCGCGTACTGGGGCGCATCGATGCCCAGCACCGTGAGCATGCCGTCGCGCAACGTAAACGCATAGTCGGCGTCGCTGCCGCCGCTCAGCGTGATCGCATACTGGCCCGCCGTGCTTTCCGACGTCGCCGTCGTGCTCGCAGTCGGAAGCGTGTCGAGATCCTCAACCGTGTCGCCGTTGACGAAGCCCGAATAAGAGATGTCGAGCGCCGGATTGGCGGCACCCATGGTGCGCTGCTGGTCGCTGGCCTGCGCGACGAGCGGCGCCTTCGCCACGGAGAGCGTCACCGACTTCGTCGCCGTCGCGTAGTTCACCTTGTCGGTCGGCGTAAACGTCGCTTGCAACGTCTGCCCGCT
>MWDT01000440.1 GCA_002070825.1 Verrucomicrobia bacterium ADurb.Bin122 | reverse complement strand
TTGGCGGTGCCGCCGGCCTTTTCGATCTCGGCGACAGTGGCGGCGCCAGCCTGGGCGTCGCGGCCCACGATGAGGACCTTGGCGCCCTTGGAGGCGAAGACACGGGCGATGCCCTTGCCGATGCCGCGGGTGGCGCCGGTGACGATGACGGATTTGTTGCGGAGGGAAGACATGGAGTCGGGCGGGTTAAGTTAGGCGGCGGGCGCGGTGGTCTTGTGGCGACGCGAGCGCCATTGCAGGAAGAGGAGCAACACGAGCGCCACGGCGACGGCTCCGAGGACGGAGAGCGTGCCGACGGCCGGAATGAGCGGCTGGTAGCCGACGACCATGCGCGAGTAGAGCCACTCGGGCAGCGCGCTGTCGGCGCCGGTTGTGAAGAGCGAGAGGGCGAAGTTGCCCCACGAAAGCAGGAACGAGAAGCAGCCGGCGGAGAACAGCGATTGGCCGAGGAGCGGCAGCGTGACCATGCGCAGTGTTTGCCAGCGCGTGGCGCCGAGATCGCGGGAGGCCTCTTCGAGCGAGGGATCGAGGCTGTACGCCTGGATCGCGATGATGAGCGTGGCGATGGGCGCGATCCACACGGTGTGCGCGACCACGGCGGTCATCCAGCTCGTGGTGACGCCGAGGAAGCTGAACCACATGAGCAGCGCGAGCCCGAGCACGGTTTGTGGGAAGAACAGCGGGAGCAGCACGAGGCGTTGAAACGATTTGCGCCCGCGCCACGGATACCGGGCGTAGGCCAGCGCGGCGAAGAACCCGATGACGAGCGAGAAGACGGTCGTGAGCGCGGCGATCTTCAGCGAGATCGTGACGTACTCGGAGATGGCCGCCGAGTGGATCGCATCGGAGTACCACTTGAGCGTGTAGTTCTCGATCGGGAAGGAGAAGTAGCGCTTCTTCGAGAGCGAGGCCAGGGCGACGGACAGCAGCGGGAAGTAGAAGACGAGCAGCACCACGCCGGCGAAGGCGCCGAAGCCGATCTTTTGTGTGCGGGAAGTCATGGCTGTGGCGGGTCAAGATTTGTTGCCGAGCAGCGTCTCGGGATCGAATTTGCGCAGCGTGAGGAACACGATGGTGCCGACGATGCCGATGAGCAGCGTCGAGAGGCCCGAGCCGAGCGGCCAGTTTTGCGCGTAGGTGAAGGCGGTCTCGATCTCGGCGGCGATGGTCACGACCTTTTGACCTCCGAGGATCTTGGCCTCGGCCATCGCACCGACGGCGAGCACGAAGGTGAGCATGGAGCCGATCACGATGCCGGGCATGGAGAGTGGCACATCGATCTCGCGAAACACGCGCCAGCGGGAGGCGCCGAGGTCGAAGGCCGCCTCGCGCACTTGATCCGGCACCATCTGGATGCCGAGGATCAGCGGGAACAGCATGAACGGCAGGTAAACGTACACGAGGCCGAGCACGATGACGCCGACGTCGTAGAGCGGGCTGGCGTAGGGCAGCCCCAGCGTGCCGAGCAGACCGCCGATCACGCCGCCCTTCATCAGGCCCAGCACCCAGCCGAAGAGGCGGATGTTTTCCGAGACGAAGAGCGAGAGCGTGATGCCGATGGTGACGAAGGTGGCGAAGCGCTTGAAAACCTTGGCGAGGGCAAAGGCCAGCGGGTAGCAGATCACGAGCAGGATGGCGGTCGTGAGCGCGCCGAGCCCCAGCGACCAGAAGAGCGAGCGGTAGTAGGTCTGGCCGAAAATCTGCGTGTAGTTGGAGAACGTCGGCGTGCCGAAGAGGCTGAACGTGCGCTCCGGCATGAAGCTGAACCAGACGACGCAGAACAGCGGCGCGACGAATCCGACGAGCAGCACGAGGATGAGCGGCGAGGCGTACCACAGGCCGGCCGAGGCGGACTTGGCCAGACGCCGGGCCAGCCAGCGGGACACGCAACCATCGCGGCGGTCGTCGAGATACGGGCGGGCCTTGTCGGTCGGGTCGATGACGATGGGCCGGCCGGTGGCGGTGATGGAGGGCAGGTCGAGCGAGTTCATTTGTCCAGGAGCAGGCTGTCCTTGGTGTCCCAGCCGACGGCGACCTCGGGGCCGCCGAGCCAGCGCTCCTCGCGGAGACGCTCGACGGTGAGCACGGTGCCGCTGCGGACCTCGACGTGGTACTGCACGCGCGAGCCGAGGGAGAACTCGTTGAGCACGCGGCCGGGAAGCATGTTGGGCGCGAGCTGCCCGTCGTGCAGGAAGCGGATCGACTCCGGGCGCACCATGAGCGTGCGCTCGGTGCCGGCG
>MWDT01000439.1 GCA_002070825.1 Verrucomicrobia bacterium ADurb.Bin122 | reverse complement strand
CCGCGACCAGGTCGCCTGAGTTGAAAACGTGCTCAATCTCTAGCGCCTCGCACTGCCGGTAGAAGTCATGCAGCGCGGTCCTCTGCTGCGCCGAGCTGCCGTAGTGGCTGTCGCTGCAGGCGCCGAATCGGATGATCCTGTCCGTGTGGTCGCCGATCCGACGGATCTCGCCGGGCAGCACCATCGGCACGCGGATCAGCATCCACTGGCCGCCTATCTCCTGCACCTCGTAGCCCGAGCGGCGCAAGCCCCGCATGGCGTCGAGTATAGCGTCGGGCGTGGCCGCCAGGCGCTCACCCAGGGCCCGCGTGTCGGCAGGGTTACGCCGCACCAGCTCTAACACGGATGCCTCCAGCGCCGGCGTCGACTCCTGCGCGAGGTCAGAGGGCGTGCCGCGACGCTTGACTGCCTTCCACCGCTGCTGCACCGTGCCGCGAGAGCAGCCATACTCCCGCGCCATCGCGTTCTGCGAGCCGAGCCGGGCCAGCTCGGCTAGAAACTGTTTATCCGACTCGGGCAGCTTGCGTTGTATGCGCTCCCCCACCATGCCACCGCCTATCATGGAACAGAGGGCGGCCGGTTGCCCGGACTCGCCCCCAATGCCGCCCACAACGTGGCGGCTGTGCCCCAAACTTAACCCTTGGGGTTAATCTCGGTTAGCCGCCTGCGCCCTGGCACGACACGCTTTCCAGTCGCCACAGTAGACCTTGTTGCCGTCGACCTCAACGCGGGCAATGTCAGCGTCAGACACATGGATGATGCGACCGCAGTGAGCGCATGTGTGCACCAGCTCAGGATTCTGCAGCTCCTCGCGTAGGCAGTCCTCGTCTATATGTTTGAGCTCGTCGGCCAGCGCGCCGTAGTGTTTCACCATGACACGCAGCTTGCGCTCTAGACGCTCGGTGTCGATAGCCACATCCACGCCAAGCCCCGGCAAGTCCATGAGTATCACTCCTTTCAGAACCGCGCCTACAGTAGCGCCGCCTGCATGGGCTCATCCATGCGGCGGCGTATGGATTCGCAATACTCCGACGATAGCTCTACGAGTATGCAGTCGCGCCCGCAGTGCTCGGCGGCAACTGCCGTCGCCCCGCTACCCGCAAAGCAGTCAAGCACCACCGCGCCCCGCTTGCTTGACACGTTGATAATGTGCCTCAGTAGCTCCTGCGGCTTCTCGCATGGATGCTTGCCGGGATAGTGCGCCACAGTCGGAAAGTCCCATACATCGGTATATGGCGCAGTGGCGGTGACGTTGAACGGTCGCCGCAGGTCCTCGTAATCGCGCCGCAGGTCCTCGTAATCGCGCCGCAGGTCCTCGTAATCGCGCCGCAGGTAATCGCCACCTCGCGTGTTGAATAACTGCTGCAGCCATTCGTAGTTCTCGCGGGTCGGAAGCGCCCACTGCGAAGTCGAGAACCAGTGCGAGGACATGCCGCCGCGCCCGCCCCGCCATGCCTGCCAGGCCGCATCAACCTCGGGTTTCGTCACTCCTGCGCGTTCTCGTTCGGCATCCAAATACGCCCGAAGCGGCTCAAACACGAAACCGCGCAGCTCATCGCACTTAGTGATATATCCGGCCTCGCCCTTTGCGGCGTTGTCTGCACCGTAGTGCTCGGCGAAGATGATACGCTCAGTCTGCGGGAAGTAGGTTCGGCAGCTGTCCACACAGGTGCCTTTGTGTCGCCCGGCCTCCTTGCGCCAGACAATATGGTTGCAGACATTGAACCGTTTGGCGACCGTCACTTCTACTCTTGCCGCCATCCTTGGCGACGCGAACACGTATAGGCTTCCATTGGGCTTGAGCAGGCGCTGCCATTGCGCGCAGAGCGAGTCTATCCACAGCAGGAACGCTTCGGGCTTGTCCCATTGGCGGTCCCATGGTTCGCTCTTCATCCGGAAGTAGGGAGGGTCGGTCAAAATCAGGTCAATGCTGCTATCCGGCAACCGCTTCATGACCTCTACGCAGTCGCCTTCGTGGAGCGTCCACGCCATGGAGCACCTTCCTTCCTCTCAGAACCTTGCCCGCAACCCCACCCCTACCCGCGGCTTACCTTGCCAGTCGAGGCCAACGCCGACGTCGACGCGGGCGTCCTCGCCTACGTCGACTCGGAGGTGGGCTGCCGGGCCGTTGACCGTCAGACCGTAGGTCCAGGCGCCGGCTCGCTGGCCGGCGATGATGGGGGGACGGTGATCGCATATGCCTCCTGGCCCCACTTGAGCGCGCCCAGCTTAGCCTCCAA
>MWDT01000438.1 GCA_002070825.1 Verrucomicrobia bacterium ADurb.Bin122 | reverse complement strand
TTCTCGACGATCGGAGTCCAGTGGTCATCGGCCCAGGCGTACAGGGCGTCGTCGGTCGAGGCGATGAGCCGGCCGTCGACTTCGGCGAGTTTAAAGACATTGCCTTTGCCTGGGGGGACTTTCTCGAAACCGACGAGCCGGTCGTCGTCGCTGTACCGTCCGCGCAGCACCTGGCCGCTGGCGAGGAGCCACAGCCTGCCCTGGTGGCGCACGGGTTCGACGTAGTTGAGGCCCGTGTCGATCATGGTCTCGTAGTGGGAGAGCCGCGCGGGAAACTCGATGCGGGCGACGCCATTATTGAGGGTGACCCAGAGGACGCCTTCCTTCGCGTAGCAGAGGCGTTGAGGGCGGGCGAGCCGGTGGTCGAGGCTCTTGTCGAGGATCTGGACAATGCGCCCGGTGCGGTCGAAAAAGACGATGCCGACGGTATCGACGGCGGCGGCGAAGAAGTCGCCGGTGGTGGCGCACAGGTCGGCGATGCGGTGCTTGCCTGAGAGGGGGCCGCGCTCGACGAAGGGCTGGAATGTTTTCCCGTCGAAAAGCTGGAGTCCTGCCCCGTTCGTGCCGGTGAGGATCGTCTGGTCGTCGAACGGGACGCTGGCGGTCACGACTGCCGCGGTGTTGGTGGCCTCCGGCGGTATGACGCAGCTGATGCCGCCCGCATCGAGGCGCATGAGCGCGCCGTCGCTGAAATCGCTGAAGAATACCTGCTGGCCCAGGGCGAAGATGCGTTGGGCGGATTTGACGCTGCCGACGAGCCGTGGCTGCGTGGCGAGGTCCCACTCGTAAAGGTTGCCGCTGGCGGAGTGCCAGTACCATTTGCCGGCGGCGGGCTCGGCGTTGTACAGCTCGGCCCATGGCTCGCAACCCGGCGGTGGGCCGGCGACCTCGGCGAACCGCCAGTGCCCGTCGGTGCCGAAGTCGATTTTTGCAAAGCATCCCTTCACGCCGACGTAGATGTGGCCGTCCTGGCCAACGGCGACATCGTGCGCGATGTAGCGGGGTTCATCTTCGGCCTGGCGGATGACTTCCCAGCGTACGCCGTCGCCGATGGCGAGATCGCGTTGCGCGACGACGAGGATGCGCCCGTCCGGGAGTTGTTTGAGGTCGGTCGGGGCGCCGATCAGACCGAGCGACTCGGGGGCGTACACGACAAAGGAGGGGGTGCCGGCCTCGACGACATCGGGGGGGGCCGCCTCTAGGCGCTCGTTGGCGAGAGCGGCCGAGATGGGTTGCAACGCCAGCAGGGCACCGAGGAGGAGTCGGCACCAGTCGCGAGCTATCGACGGACGATGGGGGCGGGGCAGATGAGCGTTGGGGGGCACAGGGGTTTTCTAGTATCGGCGCAAGCTGGCTGTTTTGAAGCGCTCGCGGGAGCGCCCACGCCTTTTGCCATGGCGGGGGCGCGAGTCAAACTAAGGGGCTTTTTCGCCAGGGCTTTGCGCGTGGTGCAGGACTTCGTCGGTGGTCAGCCCCGTGAGCGCCTCGATGCCGCGGAGCATGCGCCAGAGGATGACCATGAGCATGACGGTGCTGGGCAACGCGATCACCGGCCACGAGAGCAGGTTCATGCGGCCCAGTTCGGCGTTAAATTCCGGGGTGCCGGGGGCGCTTTGGAGGAGCCAGCGGGCGAGCACGAAGTTGGCCACGGCGCTCAACAGGAATGTCAGGGCCAGCCAGGCGCTGGCGCGGTTGAGCAGCCGGTCGAAGGCCGGGCGCACCTGTCGCTCGGCGAGGGCGGCCTCGATGCGCGGCAGATCGATCACCTGCTCGTTGAAAAGCAGCTCCTTCACCAGCGGGCGGGAGGTGCGTTGCGAGATCAGGACCATCGCTCCGATGAGCGTGGGCATGGCGGCTTCCTTGATCGCAAACGCCATGGAGCTGAGCTTCATGAGCCCCAGCCCGCCCGTCGCGATCGTCCCTAGAAAGCCAAGGATCGAGAGGAAGTTCACCCGCCGCCGTCGCACAAAATCGTACACGCCGTAGCCCAGCGGAAACGCCAGCGCCACGATCAAGCCCCCGGCCGGCCCCAGCCACCGCTCGCCGCTGAGCTTGGTCAACACCAGCGTGGGTAGGGCGATGTTGCAGATCAGATTGAGCCACAGGTTTTCGCGCGGGACAGACGGACGGGTGGACGTCGGAGACATTTCGTTTTTGCCAGCGACTCTTACGGCGCGCTTACTCACGTCAAACCTTGCGCCCATGATTCTACTCGGACTCAACATCGACCACTCCGCCACCCT
>MWDT01000437.1 GCA_002070825.1 Verrucomicrobia bacterium ADurb.Bin122 | reverse complement strand
CGCCTGCGCCGTCTCCGAGCCGCAGCCCGCCGGCTGGTTTTCGCCGCGCTACAACGAAAAACTCCCGGCGCCCGAGGTCACCTGCACGACCCGGATCGCACGCCCCACGCGCTTCGTCTGGCTGCTCACCCCCGCTCGCGCCGATGCCGGCCAGCTCTCCGCCAGCACGGAAAAAAACGGCGCGCTCCTCCTTCGAGCCACCAAGCCCGACGGCACCACGCAAGAGCTGCGGCTCGACGACCTGCTCGACGGCCCCACCGAGATGCGGCGCTGACTACGCGCCCAGCGCCGACTCCACCGCGCGAATCGCCTGAAGCGCGCGCGCTTCGAAGTCGCCGCCGTGCAGCTCCACGAACGGCAGCCCACGGCTCGTCAGCGTTTCCCGCCACAGTCGCATGCACATCGCCCGCCCATCGGGATCGGGGAAACAGCGCTGCGGGTCGGGCTCGAAGGGCACGTCCGTCGCGCACAGCAGAAACAACGCGAATCCGCGTGCGCGTCGCTCCGCCTCCTCGCGCACCCACGGCGGACACGAGCCACGGAAAAGCAAATCGTCCCAGAGCACGCAGGTGAGCAGCTCGGTGTCGCAGAAACACACGCGCCGCGCGGCCGCCGCCGCCGCATCCTCGCCGGCGATCTGCCCGCGTGCGATGGCATCAAGGTCGGCCGGCCGAATCGTGGCGTCGTGCTCGTCCCAGTATCGCCGGACATATTCGATGGACCACGGCTCGTCGAAATGCGCGGCGAGGCGCCGAGCGAGCGAAGTTTTCCCCGTGGATTCCGGCCCGAAGACCGCGATGCGTTTCACGTCAGCCACGCGCCGGAGTCGCGCCTTTCATCGCACGCCACCACTCGCGCCAGCCGAGCAGGCCCAGCACCAGATAGATCCCGTAGAGAAACGCCGTAAATGCCATCGTCGCCTGCCAGTACGAGGCGATGGCGACGAGGTTGACCACGGTCCACAGCGGCCAGTTTTCGATCCGCTTGCGGGCCTGGAGCGCCTGCGCCGCCACGCTGAACGCCGCGATAAACGCATCGCGCCGCGGCATGACCGATGGCGTCCAGCGCGCCAGCACCAGCGCGCCGCACACGGTCGCCGCACCGGCCAGCGCGAGCGTCAACGCACGGCCGCGCCAGCGCTGCCGCGTGACGGGCAGCTCGGGCGCCGCGCCCTTGTCGCGCACCCAGTGCCACCAGCCGTACGCCAGCGCCGCGAAGAAGAATACCTGCACCGTCGCATCGGCGTAAAAGCGGTTTTCGAAAAACAGCACGCCCTGCACCGACACCGCGAGCAGTCCGATGGGAAACGCCCACAGGCTGCGCCGCACCATCAGCACCACGCCCACGATACCGAGCGCGAGGTTAGCGAGGTCCAGCGGCGTCGACGAAGCGAAGCCGTCGCGGATGTTGAGCAGGATTTCCTTCATGCGCGCGCCACGGCCGACGCTGACGTTGCCCGACGAGCCACGGCGCTCATGCGGAGGAGCCCGGCTTCTGTTGCGCCATGTAGGCCTCCATGGCCTCGCGCGTCACATTGTGCCGGGCGCCACAGCGTGGGCAGCGGATCTCGATCTTCGGCGCGTCTCCGAAAAGCCCCGTCGGATCGTCCTTAAACGCGGGCGCGAGCACCTGGAGCATGCGGGACTGGTTGCAGCCGCAGTGCCAGCGGTAGGTGCGAGTCTCCATCGGCACAAGCGTCTCGGTCTTCTCGAGCTCGCGCACCTGCTCGACGGTCGTCGCGCCAAACCAGGCGAGGTCGCAATCCGGGTGTTCCGAGAGGAGCGCAAACTCCTCCTCGGCGAGTTGGAAAAACCGCGCGCCGCGCTGCTCGCTCTGGGCGTAAAAGGTCTTCGCCGCCTCCAGCGGGTCCGCGCCGGTGAACTGCACGGAACTGCGGCGCTTGGGCTGCCGCCCGCGCACGACGTCGGCGTAGAAGAAGTTGCCCTCCATCTCGCGTACGTTGTCGGCCAGCACGCGACCGGTGATGGTACCGACCTCGTTGTCGCTCGCCAGAAACAGATTCACCAGCGGCTCCTGGAAATGCAGCGTCCACGCCGTCATCTCGTCCCAGGGGCGCGAGGCTGCATGGAGGACGAGGGCGGCGAGGGCGTGCTTGAAAAGCGCGGCATGGGCCGGGTCGGGGCGGATCTGCTGATCGGCGAGATGCAGATAGTAGTCCACGAAGAGCGGACCGAAGTCTGCCTTCGCCAGCAGCGTCTGCCGGCTGCGCACGAAGTAGGTGCG
>MWDT01000436.1 GCA_002070825.1 Verrucomicrobia bacterium ADurb.Bin122 | reverse complement strand
CCGGCGGCCAGATCGCTGGCGCCGCTCCAGTTGTTATTCTCCTGCAGCTTTACCGACTGGGCGTTGAACAAGGCGATCGCAGGATCGCGCAAATAGCCGGGGACCGACTCGGACATCGCAGGTCCGACGCCGCGGAGGAAGACGGACTTCGTGGCGCTACCAGTGAACGCCAGACCCATGATGAGAGTCTGGTCTCCGGTGCCCACGCGCCCGCGCACCGAGAGCGCCGTGAAAAGACTCGGCTCGGTGACGGTCGTCGCCGGAGCCGCTGCGCTGGCGACGGACAAGTTGCCCGCCGCGTCGTACGCCACGATGGTGTACTGGTGTTGAGAGCCTGCCTGCAACCCGGTGTCGATGTAGCTGGTCGTGGTGCTGGTGCCGACGAGAGCTCCATCGCGGTAGATGCGGTAGCCAGTCACTCCGACGGCATCCGTCGCAGCCGTCCAGACGAGTTGCACCTTCGTCGGCGAGAAGACGGTCGCCGTCAACCCGCCTGGTGTGGAGGGCGCCGTGGTGTCTGCGGTTTGTAAACCGGACCAACCCGCGAGTCGGGCCCAGAGATACCACGCGGCATAGGCCTTCCGGTTGCCATTGAGCGCCTGCGAGTGCGCCGCCGAGCAATCGTACCAATCGAGATTCTGAGTGTGGGTGGCCTGCCAATCGGTGGCCCAATTCCGGTCTAGGCTGCCGTTGCCGTCGCTGTCGTAGTCGCAATTATCGTTGGCAAAGAGCTCCATGTAATTGGTGGTGCCACCTGGACCGTAGCTCTCGATGTCGGCGAAGTCGTAGAGGATTTTATTGTTGGTCCGGCAGTAGGCGCGGATCTGGTTGTTGCGCACGTTCACGTTTCCGGCAGCACCGCCGCCATTGAGATGGCCGGTCATGTACACGAATTTCACCTGAGGGTAGTCACGTTCCAGCGCGCTCATCTGATCAAGGTAGGACTGGATGTCGGCTTGGCTGCCATCGACCTGGCCACACCAAGACCAGACGATCACGTTGACCGTGGGATTGTCGGCCAGATACGTGCGCGTGGCCGAGGACCACGCGGTGCGGTTGGGGTTTCCGAGATCGCTCGCGCCAGAGAACGGCGTGTCGCGCAAATCGAGCGCGCCGCCGCTGCCACCGGAGTTGAAAGCGAAAAGGTCGTCGGCATAGGCATCGTTCGGGAAGCGGTTCATGAACGTGACCAGGCCCTCCATGCCATCGATCAACTGGCTGCCGTGCGAGGTGTGCCCATAGGCGATGTGCAGCCGGGCCTTCGCGTCGGTGATCGCAGCTGCCGGGATGTCCGTGAGGCGGGTGCAGGTGTGGTCGACGATGATCGACTGAGCCAACGCTGAGGAGAGAGCGCCCGACAATGCGAAGGCGACGATCCACACGGAGAGCAAAGGTCGGCGCAGACCAAGCAAGTCGCGCCACCTCGATGAAACGACGATCTGATAATGCGGTTTCATGGGATTTCTGGATTTTGGATGATATACGGGGGGAAAATCCAAGGCGCCTCGCGCAAGGGGCAGACCACAACAGTGGCGGCCGTGGCAGAATTTCGGTGAAGGGGTGAGCAATTCGCGAGGCAGGTTGTCCGGGAGCGACGGCGCCCGGGTGGGGCAACTGGATCTCTTATCCACGAGCAGCAAGCACGCCGTCAAGCGGGGCAAAGCAACAGGGCGGGTTTCGCCCCGCTTTTACGAATCGTCGGCCACTTCTGAGGGGAAAGCCTCAGGGGAAATGACGATGCGCGCCGGAGTCAGGCGCGTTTGGGCAACCGGAGGAGCCGGCGCGCATTGGCGCCGAAAATATCCGAATCGATTCCCGAGGCCTTCGCCTCTTCGACGAGCCGCAGCAGGCTCGGCTCGATATCGAGTTTGGGATAAAGATTGAGCGGGTAATCCGAGCCAAAGAGCACGCGCTCCTCCGGCACGATTTCGAGGAAACGCCGCCAGATCGTCGCATCGTAGAGCAAGGGCGAAGCGGACGTATCGTAGAAGACGTTGATCAGGTTTTCCGCCTCCTCATCGTGCATCGGGAGGAGAGCCCCCCAATGCGAGAGGATAAACGTCGTGCGCGGAAATTGGCGTGTGAGCCAGATGAAGTCGCGGGCGGGCGTGAGGACCTTGCCGGGATAATCCCCGGAGTCCGCATCCGTCACATGCAGGTTTACCGGAAGGCGAAGATCGGCCGCGAGTTCAAGGGCCTCGGCAAAGATCGGATCGCCGACGTCGTAGCCCTGCGAATGCGGGGA
>MWDT01000435.1 GCA_002070825.1 Verrucomicrobia bacterium ADurb.Bin122 | reverse complement strand
CATCAAGGCCGACCCCGAGATCATGAAGGCCACGCTCTTCAACGCGGGCATCAAGGAAAACGCCGGCATCTTCTCTCACACCCAGAGCTGGGGCGTGATCGCCGAGGTCATGCAGGGCAATGGCGAGCAGGCCTACGACTACTACCGCGCCTTCATGCCGTCGGCCTACAACGACCGCGCAGAGATCCGCCAGGTCGAGCCGTACGTGCACTGCCAGACGACCTACTCGAAGTACAACGTCAACGAGGGCGCCTCGCGCGTCGCGTGGCTGTCGGGCACCGCCTCGTGGAGCTACTACAGCGCCACGCACTGGCTGCTCGGCGTGCGCCCCGAGATCGAGGGCCTGCGCATCGATCCGTGCATCCCGAAGGCCTGGCCGGGCTTCAAGATGACGCGCACCTTCCGCGGCAAGACGGTCTCCATCGACGTCCAAAACCCGAAGGGTGTCTGCAAGGGCATCGCGACGCTGACCGTGGACGGCGAGACCGTCGCCGGCTGCATCGTGCCGACCGAAAAGATCAAGGACGGCTCGAAGATCGTCGCCGTGCTCGGCTGATCCTCCTCGGCGGGTTGGCGGGCTTTATGTCCGTGATCGGTCTCTGCGTAGCCGCGTTCGTGAGAACGCGGTTCCGCCGACCGTCTCCGCCAGATTCTCAAGCGCACCGCCGAAAGCGGTGCGTTTTTTTGTTTCCACATCGCCTTTTCAGATTCCGGTAGCCGCGTTCGTGAGAACACGGAGGATGGTCGTTCGCGCCCTTTCGGGCCAGGTGGCCGTTGTCAGGTTTTGCGCCGGGCTTTGGCGCCTTTTTCGTACGGGCCTTTGCGCCGTTCGTAGTGGACCATGCTGTTGACGACCTTTTGCCCGATCCGGGTGTCGGCGGGCAGCTCGGGTGCCAGGAACTGCCACGCTGCTAGCCCGTACGGGGCGGATACCCGCTCCACCGTCTCCAGCCATATCTGTTTTTTTCGCCCCGATTCCAGCAGTTGGTAGAACTTGAACCCCACGCCCGCCAGCTCGGCAAACTCCTGCTGAGTCAGCCCGTGGCGCAGTCGCAATTCGCGCAATCGTGAGGCGATCAGGGCAAGGGTATCCATGCCCCTGATCGTGGGGCTTTTGATGGTTGACATGATACCCCACGAGCGAGGGTATTTGTCGCCTGACGATTCACCCGCAGCGGCAGCCAAGTGTCCGATAAGGCCCTGATTTCCGCTGGGCATTCGCCATTCACCAACCATGCAAATCCAAGCGACCACCAAGTCCCTCCTCATCCTCGCCGCCGCCCTCGGGCTCGGCGCCTCTGCCGCCACCGCCAAGGACGCCGGCAAGCTCGGCTTCGTCTTTGAAGCCGGCGCCTCCTACGTTCTCACCGGCTACGACGTGAAGGCCAATGCCACCTACCAAGGCACTGGCGTAAACGATGCCGGTGTCGTGACCCACACCGGCACGGTTTCGTATGCGACTCACGCGGAGTCGGGTGATCTCGACGGTGGCGCGGGCGTGTCGGCCTTCATGGGCCTGTCGCTTGGCGCCCATGACTTTGGAGTTAAGGGCGTCTTCAACGATGGCGGATGTTTCAAGTGGGGCAACGGCACCAACGGCACCATCGTGGATAATGGCGTGACATCGGCAATCAAAGGCATCCGCCGCGAGGTTGACCTTGAACAGTACGGCCTCTTCGCAGCCTACCGCTACAACTGGACCGTTGCGCAAAACGTCACGTTGTCCGCAGGCCTCTCGGTCGGCGCCATTCGCGACGAATTTTCGTTCAAGGGTGATTCGGTTGACTCGCAAGCCGGCACCCAAAAATTGGGCTATTACAACACCTCCGATGCCCGTTGGAATTTCGCCTTTGGCGGCGAACTCGGTGCCGAGGTCGCGCTCGGCAAGGGCTGGTCGCTCCGTGGTAGCGCCGAACTGCTTGGCGTCTCTACGCCGGATGACAATGACGGCTTTGTGAACAATTCCGTCACCCTCTACGACGGCGACACCGTGCTGCGTGTGAGCGGCACCGCCAGCCTCGTCTATCGCTTCTGAGGCTCCCGCTGATCTAGCCCGATCAGGTTGAAAAAGCCGCCCTCGGAAGTGGGCGGCTTTTTACCGGCTTGCGGTTTTATCCATGGCGATTTCGCGGACGCGAAATCGCTCGTTTTTGCGGTGCGCCCGGCAGGGCGCACCGCAAAAAAAGCCGCGCCTGGGTGGGCGCGGCTTGGGGAAAAGAGTGTTTCCTGATTACTGGACGGTGACCGGAATCGT
>MWDT01000434.1 GCA_002070825.1 Verrucomicrobia bacterium ADurb.Bin122 | reverse complement strand
AGGTCGTAGAACTTGTCTTCTTTACCGAAAAGTTTCTTGAGCGAGATCATGAAGGTTCGGGAGTAGTCGTCGGGATTGGATTTGGAAAACAAAAACAGGGGGCGTGGGCTATTTGTAGTCGCGTCGCAGGTTGCTGGGCAGGATGCCGAGTTCCTCGCGGTATTTGGCGACGGTCCGGCGGGCGACCTTGAGGCCTTTTTCCTGGAGTTTCAGGACGAGGTCCTGGTCGCTCAGGGGCGAGGCTTTGTCCTCCATCGCGATCTGATCGGCGATCATCTCCTTCACGCTTTTGTTGGAGACGGAGGCGCCGTCCTCGGCCTGGTAGCCGGGGGTGAAGAAGTACTTCATCTCGAAGACGCCGTGGGGGGTGCGGATGTACTTGTTGGCGATGGCGCGGCTGACGGTGGTTTCGTGGACGCCGACGGCCTCGGCGATTTGCATCATCGTGAGGGGCTTGAGCTGGGAGACGCCTTTTTCAAAGAAGTCGGTCTGGACGCGGATGATTTCGCGGGTGATGCGCTCAATGGTTTGCTGGCGTTGCTCGATGGAGCTGATGAGGAATTTGCCGGAGCGCATGCGCTCGCGGATGTAGTCGCGCTCCTGCTTATTGAGGGCGCCTTTGGCGATCAGCTCGCGGTAGGTGTTGGAGATGCGCAGGCGGGGGATGTAGTCGTTGTTGAGGGAGACGATCCACTCCTCGCCGTCTTTTTCGACGGAGACGTCGGGGGCGACCACGCGGTTGTTGTCCTCGGCAAAGCGGCGGCCGGGGGCGGGGTCGAGTTTGCCGATTTCCTCGATGGCGACCTGGATCTCGTCCATGGGCACGGAGAGTTTGCGGGCGATGTCGGGGATGCGCCGCCGGGTGAGCAGCTCGAAGTGGTGCTTGATGATCCGGGAGGCGAGGGACTCCGCGCGGCCTTTGGCGGCGAGCTGGAGGAGGAGACACTCGGCGAGGTTGGCCGCGCCGATGCCGGTGGGTTCGCAGGCTTTGAGGATTTTGACGGCTTCCTGGACGGCGTCGAGGGGGAGGCCGGTTTGGAGGGCGACGTCGGCGGGTGTCTGAGTGAGGAAGCCGTGGTCGTCGAGGCTGCCGACGAGGTGTTCAAGGGCTTCGCGGACTTTGGGATCGAGCTCGTCGAGATCGGCCTGGCGGAGGAGGTGTTCCTGGAGTGAGGTTTCGCTGACGAGGGAGTCGAAGAAGTGCTGGCGGCGTTCGGCGTCTTCCGAGGTGTAGGGTTGGGCGCCGCCGGCACTGGCCATGTGGTCGCGCCAGTCTTCGTCGAGTTTGCCGAGGATTTGGAATTCTTTGGAGAAATCGAGTTCCTCGCGGTTTTCCGAGGGGGCGTCGATGTCGGGGGGCGGAGCGTCGTGGGCGCCGTCGTGGGACTCCGGGTCGCCGTCGTTGTCCTGCTTCTCTTTTTCGAGGCTCACGCCGTCCATGGGGAGCTCTTCGAGGGTGGGATTGCTTTGGAGCTCTTCCTGGATGACGGAGCGCAGGTCGAGGGCGGCGACTTGGAGGATTTTGAGCGATTGCCGCAGCTGCGGGGCTAGGACGAGTTGTTGGGCCTGGCGTTGTTGCAGGCTGTGGCTGAAGCCGAGTGCGCTCATGTGGTGGGCAGGTCAGGGGAGGCTGCGGGGGCAACCGGGGAAAGGGTGGGCGCGTGGGGTTCCTGATAGTGCATGAGCGCCTTCAGGTATTTGCCGAGCTTCTCGTTGGTCGGGCCATAGCCTTCGCTGTACAGATAGACTTCGAGGTCGTGGAGGAGGGCATCGGCGGTCTGGTAGCGTTGCTCGCGGTCGCGCGTGAGGGCTTTTTGGATGATGGCCTCCAGGGGCGGGTCGATATCGCTGCGCAGCGTGGCAAATTGCGGGATGGGTTTGGTGAGGATGTTTTCGCGCGTGCGCGAGGAGCTGGTGTCGCGGAAGATGTTTTCCCCCAGAAGTAACTCGGTGAGGAGGATGCCGAGTGGGAATAGGTCGGCGCGCGCGTCGGTGATGGCGCAGCTGGCCTGCTCGGGGGAGAGGTATTCGTCTTTGCCGGCGATGACCTCGCCTTCGACGTTGTACATGAGGTCGAGGGCTTTCGCGATGCCGAAGTCGGTGAGCTTCACGTCGCCTTCGTAGGCGACCATGACGTTTTTAGGGCCGATGTCGCGGTGGACAATTCCGAGTGGGCGGCCTTCGGCATCGCGCTTTTTGTGGGCGTAGGCGAGCCCGCGGGCGATGCGCGAGACGATGAAGGCGCACAGATCGACCGGGAT
>MWDT01000433.1 GCA_002070825.1 Verrucomicrobia bacterium ADurb.Bin122 | reverse complement strand
CGGGGCGTTTCGCGAGACGGTCGAGCTGATCGATGCCAGCGGCGTGGACTGGACGCGCGTGGTGTACCATTGTTTTGCCGAGGGCGCGGAGGAAATCTCCGAGCTGGTGGCGCGCGGCGGGCGCGGCTCGTTTACCGGCGTGTTGACCTACAAGAACGCCGAGAGCATGCGGGCGGCGGCCAAGGCGCAGGGGCTGGATCGGTTCATGCTGGAGACCGATGCGCCGTACCTGACGCCGGTGCCGCACCGGGGGAAACCCAACGAGCCGGCCCTCGTCCGGCACACCGCGGAGCATGCGGCGGCGGTGTTTGGTGTGAGCTACGAAGAGCTGGTGGCGCGGAGTGCGGCCAACGCTCGCGCCTTTTTCGGGCTATAAAAAAACCGCCGGCGGCTGCGGGCGGTTTTCAGAGGGAGCGCGGGATGCGGCTCAGACCTCGTCGAACTTGCGGGCAAACAGGGCTTCGAGCTCGGCGAGCATCTGGGCGGCGTCGCCACCAGTCGCGAGGAAGCGGACTTTGGAGCCCTTGCCGGCGGCGAGCATCATGAGGCCCATGATGCTTTTGCCGTTCACCTGCTCGTCGTCTTTTTCGACGAAGACATCGGCTTTAAATTTGTTGGTGATTCGGACGATCATCGCGGCCGGACGGGCATGGATGCCCATCTTGTTTTGCACGACCAATTCTTTGGTGAGCGGTTTTTGTGCGGCGGATGTCGTGTCGGTCGAGTCCATGAAGGAAAACTGGGCGTAACGTCCTTAGCGTCGGCGCGGCTTGCAACTCAAAAACCGGGCGGGCAGCGTAGCAATTATGCCTAAAACCGCGATCATCGTCCCGTGCCGTCTCGAGTCCACCCGCTTTCCTCGCAAGCTCTTGCATGTGATTCGGGGAAAGCCGCTGGTGCTGTGGGTGGCGGAGCGCATCGCGGCGCAAGCGCCTGAATTTTCGCTGTTTTTCGCCGTCGACGACGCGCTGTTGCGGGCGCCGCTGGAGGCGGCGGGTTTCCGCGCGATCCTGACGAGTGCGAAGCACCAGAGCGGCACGGACCGCATCGCCGAGGCCAACCACACGGTGCAGGCGGAGCAGATCGTCAACGTGCAGGCCGACGAGCCGCTGGTGACCGGCGAGCAGATCCGGAGCTTGGCCAAGCTGGTCGCCGGGCCGGTGGCGATGGCCACGCTGGCGACGCCGTTTCTGGCCGCGGCGGATTTCAACAATCCGAATCAGGTGAAGGTGGTGCTGCGCAACGATGGGCGGGCGCTTTATTTCTCGCGCTCGCCGATGCCGTACCCGCGCGACCGGGCCGGCGTGGTGGACGATGCCTGGGTGCGGGCGCATCCGTGTCTGCGGCATCTCGGGCTGTACGCGTACAAGGCGGATTTGCTGGAGCGTTTTGCCAAGTTGCCCATGGGTCGCATGGAGCAGATTGAAAAGCTGGAGCAACTTCGCGTGTTGGAAAACGGCTACGAAATCGCCGTCGGGCTCACTTCGGATCCGACCATTGGCGTTGATACGCCGGAGGATGCAGAAAAGTTTGAGGCGGTGTTGGGCTGAGCGGGCAGGGCGGCACGCGTTTGCGTGGGCGTGTCGCCAAGGTGCTGATGCGACGCGGTCGTTTGCGCTTGGACGAGCTGGGATCGGCTGAGCGACTGCCGGGGCGGGACACAAAAAAGCCAGGAGGGTGACTCCTGGCTGGGTGGGTTAGATTTTGCCCGCTTTGCGTTTCTCGATCAGGCGGTAGAAATCGAGGAAGAGCGGGTCGGCGTCGTTGGGGCCGGGGGCCGCTTCAGGGTGATATTGCACGCTGAAGATCGGCAGCTCCTTGTGGCGGAGGCCTTCGACGGTGTTGTCATTGAGGTTAATCTCGGTGACGACGGCGCCGGCCTTCTCAAGGCTCTGCGGGTCGGCCGCGAAGCCGTGGTTTTGTGCGGTGATGGAGACCTTGCCGGTCTCGATGTTTTTCACCGGCTGGTTGCCGCCGCGGTGGCCGAACTTCAGCTTGAAGGTTTTGCCGCCGAGCGCGTGGGTGATCATCTGGTGGCCGAGGCAGATGCCGAAGATCGGGAAGTCCGGCACGAGGGCCGTGACGGTCTTGTGGATATAGGGGAGCGCGGCCGGATCGCCGGGGCCGTTGGAGAGGAAGACGCCGTCTGGGGCGTACTCGCGGATCTGCTCGGCAGAGGCCGAGGCGGGGAAGACTTGGACGTCGAAGCCGTGGCGGACGAGTTTGCGGAAGATGGTGTACTTGGCGCCGAAATCGAAGGCG